>NZ_JAUBQM010000187.1:0-1914 GCF_036701245.1 Microcoleus sp. Pol14D4 | reverse complement strand
TGCTGCTACTTCCTGTTTGAATACCACCACCGGCGCTAGTTGCCTCATTATTCGGATCGGTTCCAGAAACTTTGCCGCTGGCAACAATCAGGTTTTTTAGAGTGACATTTGTTGCACCTTCTGTGCGGATTACCCGCGAAGCATTGTTGCCGCTGATGGTTAAATTGGATGCACCAACAGCATCAATTGTCAAGTTTTTGTTGATGACAAGTTGACCGGAAGTGAGAGTAATTGTTTTGCTGGCAAGACTCGATTCAAATTGAATGGTATCGTCGGCTGCTGCGGAGGCGATCGCATTTCTCAAGGAACCGGGTCCGCTATCATTATTGTTGGTAACGGTAATAGTCTTTAAAGTCCCTTGATAATCAGCCATTGCTTCTGGAGTCAAGGCTAGCGGTGCTTCAATATCACCCTTGGCAAACTCCAAATTCCAGTTACCTCCGCGGCCAGTGCGATCGCTAGATGCCGCAATATCAGCCCCGGTTAACTCGCCCAGGCGATCGACAAAATCGCTTCCCGAACCCGCCGCAACATCGCAACCATAAAGCACAATATCTGCTGTGTCGCTTAGCGCATTTCGCCAATCTTGCAACTGGCTTTCATATTGCGGCAAATTATCCGAATTCAGCGTTGCAGAACCTAGCTGCAAGCTGCCAGAATTACCGTGAGAAAAAATGTGAACTTGGTCTACAGTTTCCCCAGCAGCAGAAATTGTTTGCAGTTTCGCAGTAATTTGCTCGACTCCGTTACCATTTTTATCTAAAATGATTAGTTCTGCACCGGGAAGCACGCCATCCGCGAGAGTTTGATAGTCATCTAAGTCGGAATCAATGAAGACAATAGATTTAGAACCAGCATTGTGGAGAACAGATTGTGAATCCATGTTAGTGGCAAAAGTTGAATTCATTTCGCATACCCATGAGAATGTTTACTATTTGCTGGTAGATTCACCTTGAAAGCAGAAGGCTAGAGATGCAGAAGGCAGTAGGCAGAATTAAAACTTCGGCGATCCATGGGATAAATTCAAATTTATTTAGGTAAGATTTTTTTATCCCTCAGTTTAATCCCCGAAGTGTCTCCACAATCAGCTTTTGCTGTGTGAGAATTGCGAGCTTTTTAGCAGTTAAGGGCAGAGGATGTAATGTAAATAGTCCGGGACTGGGAACCTACCTCTATGTTTAGGTTGGCAATCCCCACCATTAGCGATAGAAATAGTGCATCAAACCGTTTGGCTGCCTTGGTAATATCACATTCATCACATTATTTTGCCCGTGCAAAAATAATGACAATGGCTTTAGCTAGTACCTGATACATTCACCTGAGATAAAACCAGGAAAATCGCCTAAATATTTGATTAATTTAACTTTTTTTGAGATCAAAAAAAGTTTCCCAAAATCAGAAATTTAGTGGCTGAAAAACCTGGTTTTATTCGGGCGCTGCTGATGGCTAGCCAGATCGGGAGTGCAATAAACGGATGTGCCTCATTCTAGGTGTGGGCGATCGGCAATAAACAAGATTTATTACCGATCGCTGTTGAAAAGAATCAGATCGCTCCTCTTCGTTGGCGTAGCCCCCCTAGGGGCGGGCTGCGCTAACGTCATCCCCCAAATTTCAGGAGTTTGAGAGCTTTCTTCACCACTTCTAAGCGGGCGGGCTGCTTATGGTACACCCTACCCCAGCCAGTTAGAGTGTTACCTGAGTGAAATCGGTAGCGGTGAGAATACCGGGGGTAATATTGTTAAGCTTCGCCAACAATTGATTGGTGTCCGTCACAGTAATCAAAGTTTGATTGTTGCTGGAAGTAATACTGAGTTGATTAAAACTCAAACCAGAATTCAACCCAATTAAATCCTCTCCCTTGCGGAAATCATTAATGATGTCGCTACCCACACTTTGATTGAGGAAAAACACATC
>NZ_JAUBQM010000009.1:0-116016 GCF_036701245.1 Microcoleus sp. Pol14D4 | reverse complement strand
GAAAGGCAAAGTTGATGAAGTTATAAAAATATTTAAAAACTTTAAAGGTCAAGCATTTAAAACGTTTTGCAATTATTGAGAAACTCATCGCTGCCGAATAGTAAATTACCAATACTACAAAGAAGAATCCATAAGTTCGATTGGTTCGGGAACAATTGAATCAATAATTAAACGCATTGGATTAAGGGTAAAAATATCGGGAGCACAATGGAATATTGAGAACGTTTCGTCTATCCTTGCTCTTCGCTGTGCTTATCTCAACGGTCAACTTTCACTTTGATGTATTTGCCAAACTGAGATGCACCCCGACGAACAAGCAAACGCTTACTATTTGCATCACTTCTACAAGGAACAGCCAGATTTGAATATTGCCAATCCGGCGGTACGAGAAGAAATCTGCAAAATTATGGGTTTCTGGCTAGAACTGGGCGTGTCTGGATTTCGCATTGATGCTGTTCCCTTTTTAATTAAAGGAATTGGCATCGAAGGTGCAGACGCCGAAAACCTGCAATGTTTCTTGGAAGAAATGAGAGAGTTTGTGTCGTCGCGTCAGGGTCATGCTGTGTTGCTGGCAGAAGCAAATGTCGATCGCGATCAAATTTCTATCTACTTTGCTAAGGGCGACAGAATGCACATCCTGTTCAACTTTTTGCTGAACCAGCATCTGTTTTTGGCCCTGGCGCGTCAAGAATCCACAGCATTGCGCGATGGACTAAAAACCTTACCGGATATTCCTGATATTTGTCAGTGGCTTAATTTTGTGCGCCACCACGATGAACTGACGCTAGATCGCATTACTTCATCGGAACGAGAGGAAATTTTTGCAGCATTTGCCCCTGATGAAACGATGCAAATTTTCGGGCGCGGGATTCGTCGCCGCTTACCACCGATGATGGGAGGTGACCGCCACCGGATTGAACTGGTCTACAGTTTGCTTTTGACCCTGCCTGGTACACCCATGCTGCGCTATGGCGAAGAAATTGGCATGGGGGATGACCTTTCGCTGGAAGGTCGAGACAGCGTCCGCACGGTGATGCAATGGTCAGATGCACCGAATGGTGGCTTCTCGACGGCTGCAACTGATGCTCTTGCCAGACCTGCGATCGCCCACGGAGAATACGGTTACAAACAAGTCAATGTCGCCGCAGCCCAGCGCGATTCGGGCTCATTAATTAACTGGATGGAACGTGCAATCAGCATCCGCAAGCAATGTCCTGAGTTGGGTAGGGGCAAGTGGCAAATTCTGGAAACCGACTCTCCCTCGGTGTTAGCCCACTGCTGCGACTGGGAAGGCACGACGGTGATTGCTGTCCACAATCTAGCCGACAAGCCTTGTACCGCTACGCTCAAATCTAACGAATACAGCCATCTGTGCGATTTATTTGGCGATCGGCTCTATGAATCTCTCGATGCCGACTCGCCCTCTATTCCCTTAGAAGCGTACGGCTATCGCTGGTTCCGAGTCAATCGAATCCAGGGGTAAAAAAGTTAAGGTTGATGGGAGAACTAGCGACGTGGGCTCTCAGGAATGTACTTAGCACTATCCTTCTCAGGAAGCGGTTCTATCTGACCTAGATTGACCAAAGCTTGATGAATTAGGGCAGTAGCACTACCCCGACTGAGAAACTCGTTCGGATTAAGAACTCTAGGATCTGGATAGTTGACCACTATCTTTGCCTTTGTCGCTGCTGCCACTGGCTCAACCGCATATTTAGGAAGTTTCTCGGCATCTTTGTAGTACGAATTGAGAAAATTTAATGCCGAATTTTTAGTAGGCGCAGTTGCAGCTTTTGTCGTTGTTGGTGGAACAGTCTTAGCCGATTTAGGTGCGGGCGCAGCCACAGGCTGCTGTCTTGCCACTACAGGTAATAACGGCTGCATCAAAACAGTCGCTGCGAGGGGAAATGCCAAACGGTTCCTAGCAATTCGACGTTTATTTACTGGGGTTGGGCTTGCTGGAGTTGCAGCCGCTCGATCGGTTTTGACAACAGCCGGATTGTAATCCATATTTAAACCCCTCATTAACACAACTAATGCTTGTGCCTTAGTCAAGGGCTGCTTCGGACGAAACTCATTTCCGGGAAAATCATTCATAAATCCCGCTTCATAAGCTTCTTTAATCGGAGTTTCTGCCCAATAGTTTTGAGGCACATCCTTAAAGTAACTTCCACTCGGTATCTTTCTAACGCTTGCTCGATTAAAAGCTTGGCGGATCATCGCCGAAAATTCATCCCGGTCCACAGCCTGTTTGGGTCTAAAAGTTCCGTCTAGATATCCGGTAACAATGTCTTTTTCAGCTAAGGAATCAATAAACGGACGCGCCCAATAATTCGGCGGTACATCAGGAAATTTCGATTTAGCTTGTTGAGCAGCAACTTGCTGGGAACTTAGCACAAAGCCAGTGCCACTGACACTAACGGCTAAAGCTAAAAAGGCTACGCTGATTGACGGTAAATGCCTGCGATTAGACATGATAAACTTCCTCCTGATTTTTGCATTTTTAACCAGACTATTTGCCTTAGTTAAAGCGGATTACTTTTTTTTCGATCCGATTCCCATTCTGTTTTTACATCTAACTCTTCGCGACGTACTGTGTCTGTTGCCTCAACCGTATCTTGCTCAACTTCTTTTCTGACTTGCACTTCCTCGCGCACGAACGCTTGCTTTTTGATATCCACACTTTCTTCGTAGATATCCAAATGTGCCATTTCTTCTTGCTTGAAGGCGGTATCTGGAGTTACTCGACTCCCTGCATATTCTGGAGTTGTGTGCTCAATCACAACTCGCTCTTTTTCTACAGGAACTTCCAGTTGTACCGTTTTGGTTTCAACTTGTTTGCCAATTATTACCTCGCCTGTTTTGCGACGGGTTTTATCTGCAACTAATCGTTCTTCGTACAGTTTGAGTTTTTGATGATCCTCTTCGTTCATCTGATACAATTGGGGCTCTCGCTCGTAAGTATAGGTATCCCGGTCATAAGCAGCATTACGAGCTTGAGGCGAGACAGAATGCGTTCTCGAAACTGGAACAGGCCCTTCTAAAGGTAATGATGCTTCTACTGGTACAGACGCTTCTACGGTTGAAGTACGATAAATACCCCGCACTTGTTCTTCATAATCGTAATCAACTGCCGTCCCATGCTCATACCTGGGTAGTTTTTCCACTTGGTCTTTACTCTGCAAACCTGTAGCGTAAACGCGCCGCCCCTTAAAATCAACGCGACAAAGAGCGATGGGAAGTAAAACTTTTTTGCCAAAAATCCAAGAACCAGTCTCTACCACAAAATAGCGGAAACGTCCTGTCTCATCTACCAGCACAGTATCGATCGTGCCCATTTTATCATCGGTATTTCCGGCATACACTTCCGCCCCTTTGATATCGTCGTCATCAAAAGCTGCTTGGCGGTAGTTGGGATTAAAATCCTCAATTTTGTAAAGTAACATTGTTGTTTCCTGTACTATCTACATCAACTTGTGTACTTACTTTAGATAGATATCAGTTCTCCTACTTCCTTCTTATGAATGATTCAGCAAATTGAATATCGTCAAGATAGCGATATCTTTTTAGATTTTTCTATCTTTAGGTAGATGAATTTAGCTCTCTTGTCCTGAAAATGATAAATTTATCTAATTATTCGTAGGTTGGGTTGAGCATAGCGTTACCCAACTATCTCAGGCTAACAAGTTGGCTTTCGTTCTAAGGGTCCCAACCTACAACTTTTATGCCACAAGCTAAGCTCTCACAACGTTTTATCAGGTTTTCTTATCACGTCTACTACGGGAGAGCCTACAAAATTAAGGACATCTATAACTAGCTGCTGGGGGGTTTTTTCTGAATGAGATTTCGGTTTATGAACGAAATTACTACTTTTGATATTTAAAATTTTCAAATTAAAAATATTAGGCCCATCGGTAGATATTCTGGTAATGATAATTAAGTAAAATTAAATTACCTTCAAGAAAAAAAATGATCGCGTAACGCAGGGGTTAATCTTTTATGACTTATCCAGATCGATCGGGCAGTGAACTCACTGAGCCTACAATCGTCAATCCGTCGGTGGATTACCACGACCAAGTGAGGTGGGGGCCAATTTTGGCAGGAATTGCGATCGCTCTGGGTACTCAACTAATTTTAAGCGCTTTGGCAATGGCGATCGGATTAACCGCAGGTGCAACAGAGGCGGATGCAGGTTCCGTTGGTATTGGGGTCGTAATTTGGTCGATTATCAGTTTGCTGATTTCCCTATTTTTGGGCGGTTGGGTGATGGCTCAAAGCTGCGGTCCGATGACCAAGAAAACAGCATTTTTGAATGCAGCAATTCTTTGGGGAACTACATTAGCACTTAGTGCTTGGTTATTAGGAAGCGGGATATCGGGTGCTGTTGGCGCTGCTGCTGCTAATGCTGGAGAAATTGCCAATCAAGTACAACAACAGGGCGGCGTTAATATACCGAATCAAGCGCCAAATGTAGACCAAAATCAAGTTCGCGATATAGCTGGTAATACAGCTAAAGCTACTTGGTCATTTCTACTTGGCTCTTTGCTGAGTTTGGCAGCGGCAATGATTGGTGCTGCTGTTGGCGCTCGCAAACCTCGCGTTTATGCTTGATTAGCGATGATAAAACCTGAAAATTCAACAAGCACAGCAGCGAGTCGAATGATTTTATACCATTGGGATGATGATTCATCCTTTCTTGGAGAAGATGAACGAGCTAAAAACCTTTTCTAAGGTTTTGGCATAGAGATTTAAAAGGAGATAAAGCGATGCAAGAGCAGAGGATCTGGCAAAAATATACAAGGTTAACAAGTTCGATCTTGTTAACGGCAACGGTTTTAGTTGCTCCCTCGTTCGCCGCTGATACAAATAAAACACAGATTCAAGGTGAATCTTTATTAGCGCAAGTACCGGATAGCTGTCGCCAGGTTATTGCGAGGAATGGTCTTAAGGTTCGGCGACAACCGACGGCTAACAGCGAAGCGGTTGGGATCATCGATTCCGCACGAAATGTGACGATTCAAAATCTTGGTGAGAATGGCTGGGTACCAATTACAGCCCCGATACAAGGCTACGTATATGGTGGTTTTCTCGGAATGTGTGAAGTGGCAACTCCCCCGCCTCCTACTAACTGCCGCCAAGTTGCAGCCGCCAGAGGAATTAACGTATATCAAGCACCTTCCACTGATGGGGAAAGCGTTGGAGTCGTCGCGAATGGACGAAGAGTGACGATTGAAAGTATAGGAACAGATGGTTGGGTGCCGATTACAGTGCCTCTGAGAGGCTACGTCCAAGCTGAAAACCTGGCGTATTGTAGTTAATTGAAAAAACAGTGATGGATGACCAATCAAACCCAAAAAAAGAAACTAATTCACAGCAAAAACCTGGTTTGTTAAATTTCATTGCCGAGACAACAGAATCTGCACTGAATACAGGCAAAGCGGTTGTTGACACAGCAGTTGATTGGGGGGAAGCTGCTGCTAAACAAACTTATCGATTGATTGGACAAGCGACGCAAGGAACCGGAGATGCGGTAACTTATGTTGGCAATCTTCCCTTTGTTAAACCAGTGGCAGGGTTACTCAGGCTTGATTGGTTAGTTGGGGTCAGCGATCGCATCGACTTAGCCAAAGCCGAAGCTCAAGTCAAGGAACTCCAACAAAAGTATCCCAATGAAGATCCCAGCGAAATTGCCCATCGCATTATGGTGGAAAAAGCGATCCGCGCCGGTGGTGTCGGATTTGCTAGCAGCATTTTACCCGGTGTCGCGGCTGCACTGCTGGCGATCGATTTAGCCGCGACTACTGCAATTCAAACCGAAATGGTTTATGAAATTGCCGCCACTTATGGGATGGATTTGCAACAGCCAGCCCGAAAAGGCGAGGTTTTGGCAATTTTTGGGTTAGCGCTAGGCGGTAGCAACGCAATGAAAGCTGGTTTGGGCTTTTTACGCAACGTACCGCTGGCTGGCGCGATGATTGGTGCGAGTACGAATGCTACGATGCTGTACGCGCTGGGATATGCGGCGCGCCAGTTTTACGAAGCCAAAGTGAGGGAAGAGACTGAAGAACCTGCAACCGAAACGCTGCAAGCAATTCAGCAACAAAGCGAGAAATATCTCGATGTGGCGATCGGGCAGCAAGCAGGGATGGATCAAATTATGGTTCACATGATTTTGGCAACTTATCCCAACAAAAACTGGGAAGATATTCTGCCAGAATTGAAGGCATTGCAATTAAATGCCGATTCTCTCAAAAGGATTGCTGCTAACATCAAGTCCCCCAAACCATTGGGTGCATTGTTAGAGCAACTTAACCCCGACTTTGCAGTACCCCTATTAGCTCAATGCCGTCGCATTGCCGAAAGTAGCGGAGAGCTTTCCGAAGCAGAACAGAGGGTGCTGGATGCGATCGCACAAAAACTCAACAGTCAAGATGTGGCTTCGATATCCCCTTGAAAAAAATTGTTGGTGTGTTAGCTTTCTGCGTAACGAAACATCCCCAATATTTACTGTGGCTGTGTAAGTCCTAAATTAGCCTCACGTTAAAGTAATTTACAGCCTTAAGATAGAGTTTGACAGGGCTAATTTTAATACTATCAATAATGAGTGATGCAAGAGGAAGTTTTATGAGAGCAGAAATATCCGGAGTCTGGGACAAGATTGAGAGCATGATCAATGACTTCATTGTCCTGCTGCCTAATATGGTACTAGCGTTCCTTGTTTTCGGAATCTTTTTCTTTGTTGGGAGGTCAATTAAAAGAGCGGTCAGGCGGCTTACTCGCAACCACCGCCAATCCCGGAATTTGGGACTGGTGTTGGGAAGGTTAGCGCAGGGTATTACTGTTCTGGTTGGTCTGTTTATTGCCTTGTCGATTGTAATTCCCACATTTAAAGCAGGCGATTTGGTGCAACTGCTGGGAATTAGCGGGGTAGCAATTGGTTTCGCCTTTCGCGATATCTTACAAAACTTCCTAGCTGGTATCCTAATTCTTTTGACGGAACCGTTCCAAATCGATGACCAGATTGTGTTTAAAAACTTTGAGGGAACGGTAGAAAATATTGAAACTCGCGCTACAACAATTAGAACCTATGATGGTCGCCGGATTGTAATTCCCAATGCGGAATTGTTCACCAATTCTGTTACTGTGAATACCGCCTTTGAGAAACGCCGGATGGAATACGACGTTGGTATCGGCTACGGCGATAATATTGACCGAGCCAAGCAGTTAATGATGGAAGCCCTGCACAGTGTGGATGAGGTTTTGGATGACCCTGCTCCTGACGTGCTGTTGATGGAACTTGCAGGAAGTACCGTCAATATCCGCGCTCGATGGTGGATTGCTCCGCCGCGACGACTTGACGATCTGCGATCGCGGGACAAGGTACTTTCTGCAATTAAGGAAAAGCTGACTGCCAATGGCATCGACTTGCCCTTTCCTACGCAGCAAATTTTGTTTCACGACCAAACCGAAGAGACGGATGGCGATCGCAAACGTCAACGCGAAGGATGGCCCGCTGGTAGTGGCGAAGTTCCTAAACCCCGCAGCATCAGCGGTTCTCTGCAAAAACTCATTGAAGTGCGATCGCAACAAGATGGCAACGGGCAATCGCCACCCCACCACAACTCATGAAAAATGTCAAATTAAGCAAACTTTGGGACTCGCTGCACTCTAGCTACTGGTTTATCCCAACCTTGATGGCGCTGGGGTCGATGATTTTGGCGATCGCCATGCTGACACTTGACCGCACGGGTAATATACCAAACTGGAGGTGGATTTACACGGGTGGAGCCGATGGTGCGCGATCGGTTCTTTCATCGGTTGCCGGTTCAATGGTCAGCGTTGTTGCTACAGCTTTTTCGATTACTATTGTGGCGCTTCAGTTGGCGAGCTCAAATTTTGGTCCGCGATTGCTGCGTAATTTTATGCAGGATACGGGCAATCAAATCGTGCTTGGCACCTTCATTGCCACGTTTATTTACTGTTTACTCGTACTGCGAACCATTCATGCAGAAGGAGAAGGATACAGTCTCTTTGTACCCCAACTCTCGGTTACAGTTGGTACCGGATTGGCAATTGCCAGTATCGGCGTACTGATTTACTTTATCCATCACGCATCAACCATTATTCAAGCGTCCCATGTAATTACTCAGGTTAGTGGCGATTTAGACAAAGCTCTAGATCGTCTGTTTCCCGAAAAAATCGGAGAAGGTAAAGCGAACAACTCGCGACAAGGGGGAGAAATTCCGGCAAATTTTGACTCGGAAGCAAGTCCAGTCAAAGCTACTGGTGAGGGTTATTTGCAAGCAATCGATAACGACGAATTAATGAAAATTGCCCGTCAGTACAATCTGCTTGTACGTCTTACAACTAGACCGGGAAAGTTTATCGTCAAGGGCAGCGATTTAGCGATGGTTTTCCCCCAAAAACAGGTGAATCAAAGCCTGAACCAACAGATTAACGATGCTTTTATTCTGGGCAAAGAACGGACTGAATATCAAGATGTAGAATTTCCCATCGATCAGTTAGTTGAAATCGCCTTGCGTGCGATTTCTCCTGGTATCAACGATCCGTTTACTGCGATTCGGTGTATCGATCGACTCAGCGCCGGATTATCCCGCCTCGCTCAAAGGGAGTTTCCCTCGCCGTATCGCTACGACGATGAAGAAAATTTGCGCGTCATTGTTGAAGGAGTGACGTTTGAAGGGTTAGTCGATGCTGCCTTTAACCAAATTCGCCAGTACAGTAAATCAGATGTGGCGGTAACAATTCGCTTATTGGAAGCTATAGCTTGCATCGCCACTTACACCCGCAATTCCAAACAACGAGAAGCTTTACGCCGTCAGGCGGAGATGATTTTAAATAGTAGCGGCGAACAAATCTCTCAAGAGCAAGACCAGAAAGATGTGCAAAAGCGGTATCACCAAGTCATTAAAGCTTTAGGACAGGATTAATTTGGTTAAGCAGAACTATGGTAATAACAGCAGCTTTACGCTCGGCTCCTAATACTTTAGCTTTAACCGCGCTGATTGCCATTGGTTTAGGGCTGACACATTTATTTTCCGGAAAGTTGCGGTTTGCACCTATTCCTCGCAGTGGCTGGCTTTCAGCGGCGGGTGAGGTTTCGGTAGCTTATGTTTTTGTGCATATTTTACCGGAACTAAATCAGCACCAAGCGGTATTAGAGCAAGTAGAAGCAGGAGTTATTTCCTATCTAGAACACCACGTTTATTTAATAGCTTTGTTAGGATTGACTGTATTTTACGCCTGGAGCAAATGGCAAACTTATCTCGTCAGCGTGGCGAAGATGATGTGACCAGTCTTGGTGTTTTTTGGTTGCACATTGCCTCTTTTTCAATCTACAATGCTCTGATTGGCTATCTGCTGCTGCATCGGGAACAACCAGGCTTTACCAATCTGCTGTTGTTTTCTTGTGCAATGGCACTGCACTTTGCAGTGAACGACTCTGGTTTGTGGGAACACCACAAGCATATTTATGACCGCATCGGACGCTGGATACTAGCAGCAGCTATTATTGTGGGGTGGGTGTTGG
The DNA here is from genome assembly GCF_036701245.1 of Microcoleus sp. Pol14D4. Classification (NCBI taxonomy): domain Bacteria; kingdom Bacillati; phylum Cyanobacteriota; class Cyanophyceae; order Oscillatoriales; family Microcoleaceae; genus Microcoleus; species Microcoleus sp. Pol14D4. Next base: position 106,469 of record NZ_JAUBQM010000009.1, on the reverse strand, counting down.
GTAGCGCTACAGAAATTGGAAAAACTGCGATCGCAGTTTTATTTGCTTTTTTAGCCGGAGGAATTGTTCTCAACGTCCTCAAAGAAGAATTGCCAGAGGAACGAGAAAGTCGGTTTTGGGCATTTGCTCTTGGTGCTGGAATTTACACCGCTCTTTTATTGGCTTTGTAGAGGAATCAAGTGAAGCCAAAACCTTCTAGCTTAAAACGATTAGAAGGAGCCAATCCTTCTTCCCGGCGCCGCTTAAAATTACGGGGATAATTTTTCCGAGTACTGCTATCAAATGCGACGGTATTAACAGTCTTAACTTTAAAATGTAAAGCTCTGCTCATAGTTTAAATGCTTAAAAGCTTACATCTAATGACAGACTTTTTACTCCATCATATAAATGTTTAGTTACTAAAAATACCCCCTTATCAGTTTTGGCGATTTCACGCCATATATTGTCTGCCAAATCTTGCAGTTAAAGAGTCACTTTTTCGCCCTTACCTGAGTGCTCTATGATTAGGGTGAACCCCGTTTTTTGCGACTTGTGGGTAAAAACATTGTCTCTCGCAACCACACCATTTATCGACGCATGGGGGTATGGCGGTGGGACTTGTTTCCTTGATGAGATTTTGGCGACGTGGAAGCGCCAACTACACTACAATGGATTTTACCATCAGAGGGACTAATTTTTTGTTTAAGTCCCTATAATTAACATTAAAGACCGCAGCCACTCAAGAGGTATTGAAAAATTTATGTGTCTCGAATCAGGGCATATCCTGCACGAAAGCTACCAAATTATCGCTTTGTTGGGACAGGGAGGGTTTGCTAGAACCTACACGGCTGCACAAATAAACAAACCTAATAATCCTCTGTGCGTTGTTAAAGAAATTTCTTTTCCCTCATCGAACGATCCGCGCGTCTTGGAGATGGCAAGGAGGCGGTTTGAAAGGGAAGCTAGCGCTTTGCACCGTCTCGGGCAAAACTCGTGCATTCCGGAATTATTCGATCGCTTTGAAGAAAACGATTGTTTTTATTTAGTTCAAGAATACGTTGAAGGACATCCCCTCTGTAAAGAACTAACTGCGGGCGATCGGTGGAATGAGAAAAAAACCGTTGCTCTGTTGCGGCAAGTTCTAGAAATATTAAAATGTGTCCACCAAGAAAATATAATTCATCGCGATATTACACCGGCTAACTTAATTCGGCGCGAAACCGATAAAAAAATTGTTTTAATTGATTTTGGGGCTGTCAAAGAAATCAGCACTTTTACTTCTAACTCTACAGGTGAAATATTCACATCTCAGGCGATCGGCACCAGCGGTTATATGCCGGCCGAACAATACAATCCGCGCTCTCTCCCGCAACCCTACAACGACATTTACGCTCTCGGAATTATCGCCATCCAAGCTCTCACCGGGCAACGTCCCACCAATCTGCCGCAAGACCCCGAAACTGGGGAAATTGTCTGGGATTACTCGACGCCCGATCGTCCTGCGGTACAAGTTAGCGACAAGCTCAAAAATATTTTAACCAAGATGGTGCGTTTCCACTTTCAAGACCGCTACCAATCTGTGGATGAAGTTTTGCAAGATTTGGATTTGTCGATCGTCGCACGGCCCGATTTACCCAAAACTTCGCGGAAGTTGCGATCGGGCTTTTGCTGGCTGCTCTTAGCTGTTGCGGGAATCGCGGCTTTTGGGGCGATCGTATTTTTAATCCCCAGAATTTCTCCGCAACCAACGTTGCCTACACCCTCCGCCGATGGTGTAAGTTCCGGCGAAAAACTCTTAGTGCAAACCTCCGCCCTGTGGTCAAAACAAAGGGGAATCAATGAGTTTGCCGACTCAAATTATCCCGAAGCTTTAAAATTGCTCAAACAGTCCTGGCGGGAAGACCGCAGAGATCCAGAAACTTTAATTTACATCAACAATGCTTTGCTGAAGGCAATAAATGCAGAATATTACACGATCGCAATTGTTGTTCCTATCCGCCGCAATCAGGACGGCAGCATTCTCAACGCAAATTTAGCCGAAGAACTGCTGCGCGGTATTGCTCAAGCTCAAACCGAAGTTAATTTAAGTCTCATCACACCCAATGACAGCAGCAATAAAGATTTTCCCGGTCAAGGATTTCTCGAACCAAAAGCTATTAAAAACAAAGGTCTCAAAGTCATCATTACTGATGACGGAAATATCAAATCTTACGCCGTCCAAAGGGCTAATTCACTGGTCGCCCAGCCCGATATTTTAGCAGTCATCGGACACTACACCAGTGACATGACTGTGGAAACAGTAGATATTTACAATCAAAATCAACTAATCGCCATTTCTCCGGGAAGCACCACAGAAGAACTGACGCGAAAACCGCGAAAATTTTTCTTTCGCACGGCTCCGACAACTAGCATAGAAGCTGAAGCTTTAGTAAATCAACTGTTCTTGGTCGATGAGAAAAAAGTTGCAGTATTTTACAATCCCAACAGTCCGTTCAGCGCTTCTTTGTGGGAAGAATTCAAAAAGCAATTTAAAGCAAAAGGAGGCTCGACTTTTAGGCTAAGTAATTATTACGATTTATCTAAAAATAATTTTAACGCCGAAGCAGCAATCAAAGAAGTTGAGAAAGCAGGAAAAACAGCCTTACTTGTCATTCCCGACGGTCAAGTCACTAATTCCCTAGAAAATGCGATCGAAATGATTAAAGCTAACGCCGATCGCAATTGGATTGTCGGGCCCTGGACTCTGTACGAGCCGAGAACGTTAGAAGTAGCAAAAGAGCTAAAGTCTATTGAAAAACTAGGAATATCCCTGTTTTGGCATCCGCTAGCAAGCTTTGACAAAAAGTTTCCTATAAACGCGGAAAAATTATGGGGAGGCCCGGTGAATACTCGATCGGCCTTAACCTACGACGCCGCCCGGACGCTGATTAAAGCGCTAGAAATGCAGGCACAACCCACTCGCGAAGGAATGCAAAAAACCTTAGCAGATCCAAACTTTAAAGCCGAGGGAGCCACGGGTATAATTGAGTTTGACTCAAAGACTGGAAATCGGAAAAATCCTCCCAAACGAGTAGCGCATATTGTACCCTGTTCTACAACAACATATGGCGTTACCTTTGTGCCTATCGAATTTCCCACCGCTGCAGCTGCAGGTTTAAAGTGCGATTGAATTGATATGTTGTGGCATTGTCAACAAACCTTTCAAGGGCTGGCAGGATGCCCAGCCCGCAAGAAAAATTACTCTTTGTGGAACAGGCCGAAAAGCGTTGTTAAGCATGATGCAATATGTGGGAGTAATTGATATCTTGTGGGATTGTCAACAAACGGTCCGGGACGAGTTTTACCAAAAATAATTGCCTAAAACCAAAAATCTCATAAACCCGCCCCCACCCGACGATAAAATCCTGGATAGAGAATTGTGCAAGATGTGCGAGTGAATTGATATCGTGTGCCGAACGCAACAATCCGCCAGATGTTTCAATCTTACAGCCGACTATTGTCACAGGTGCAACATATCAATTTATTAGATATATTAAACAAGGTTAGTTTTTTCTATAATAACGCTTATGGCTGTCAATCTCGCTTCCCCAACAAGTTCTAGTCTCAAACCAGAACCACAGAATATCTCAGCACTCAAACAAGTCTTCCAGACAATTGATGCCGATAGCTGTCCGGGTTCCTATAATTTTCATATGCACACAGTCTACTCCGACGGGCGATTGCAGCCAGAGAAATTGATGGAACAAGCCATAGCCGGAGGTCTCAAAGGCTTAGCTATCACCGACCACCACAGCACCCAAGGCTACGTTAAAGCTCAAATTTGGCTGGACAATTGGAAATTAAACCATCCCGACAAAAATAGCGAAGCACCCAGTCTCTGGACAGGCGCTGAAATTAATGCCGAATTGCTCAACAATGAGGTACACATACTCGGTTACGCCTTCAATCCGCAACATCCCAGTCTCAAACCATACCTACGAGGTAAAAGCACTGAAGGCACTTATTGTTATTCAGCAGCCAGGGTAATTGAAGCTATTCATGAAGCAGGAGGTTTAGCAGTTCTCGCACATCCTTGCCGGTATCGATCGACTGCAGATAAACTAATCCCAGAAGCAGCCCGTTTCGGCATTGACGGTGTAGAAATTTACTATGCTTACGGTAATCCCAATCCTTGGAAACCCAGTCCCATACAAACTGCTTTAGTCAAAGAGTTAGCAGAAACTTATGGTTTGTTGGGAACTTGTGGCACCGACTCTCACGGCCTGAGTCTTCTAGTCCGAATCTAGATAGTTCGGAAATAAGAAGTGCTTTATCCTGTCATTACCAGTATAAGGGTTAGCGGATATATTTCTGATGAAAGCAATCACAATGAGTCGAAAACAAACAGTTTATCAGGTCATATTATGTCCGCTAAAATGACTACTATAAAATTGTTTGGTAGTGAGGACTTCAGTCCTCATAAAAGTCTGTGAACTGAAGCTTTCACTACTTTCCTTATAACGGCTATTTGACGGGAGGTGATATCATTTCGATCGCCACGACGAGCTTTCGCCTTCCAAAAGAAAGCAATTGCCAAACCAGGTAATATGGTTGCAACTCCGAGAGACATTGCACCCTAAAAACCAGTCGCCCTTCTACCGTTCTGGGAACAACTGACAGGCCCGGTTAGTTGGCTGATTTGCCCAATCCAAGCGAGAATTCCCAAATCGATCCATCCAACCTTCCAAATAAGCCCGATTAGCCTTTTTTTCCTCTGGATCTGAGGTATTCATTGGATGAGGTGCTAAACCCAAAATAGTCGCCGTCGTCACGCAAAACATCGACTTTTGAAAACTCTGACAAATTTGCACCCGCACATCGTCTTCGCCGCGACAGCTAGTGCGATAAACTTCGTGCAAATACTCCGGCAAATAATGACGCATATCTTGCATCAATTGAGTTGGCGGAATCCCTGCACCTCCAATCGGTAAAGGGTCAGCAAACAAAGCCCCGTAGGCAAATTCTCTTTGTTCTTCCGGGATTTGATGAGCTTGAGCGTTGTAGGAAACTGTACCAAAAAACGCAGTGCCCCGAAAGAAAATTGATTCTACATAAGGCACTGCTACATCTGGTAAAAATGTTAAGTTAGCCGAGGCCGGAATGATATCGTAGACTTGACCGCCAATCTTGACGCTGTAGGTAATTGGCAAACTAGCGCCGCTAACCAAACCTGCTAAGACAAAATCAACTACGTCTGCGATCGACTTAATTTTCCCGGCTTCGTAGGAATCAGATAAGTCTATGAACAAATCGCTCATTACCCGCCAAAACTGACCGAGACCTGTGTAGTAAGCCAGCATCCGCACTTGTTCAGGCAAAAAATCAGGAAATGCTTTGTTGAGTCCCTGCATGAAAAAATTGCCTTTCAGCTTAGCAGCGATCGCCTTTTCGACCAAACTGCTAAATTCCGGGGAATCCAAATAACTGTCCAAACCGCCGCCGCCGTGCCAAAGCATTGTTCTCATGCAATACTCAGCATACTCAAAATTTATGCGATCGTGCCATAAATAGCGCATTAATTTGGGCACGGTCACATCTCCGTTGAAATATTTAAAAAATGGGAAAAGCACTAAAAACTGTTCTTCTGCAATATAATTGAGATTGCGAGAATAGGCATCTAAAACAATACCATAACTTTTCAGCACGCCGACAACTTCAACTACATTTTCCGTAGAATCAGGCAGTAAAGCTTTGCCTGATTCTAAAAGGTCAATGTATGCGGCCAGGGGATGGGAAGAGGGTTTTAATACGGTACTTTTCATTTTTATTGAACCTTAATTGAAGGAAGGCACGACAAGGATTTGAACACGGATACACTGATGAATGGAATAGGTAGGGACAGGCCAGTGCCGTGTCCCTACAGCCGTCTGCTGTATTTCATGGGATTGAAAACTGCCATAGGACTTTAGTCCTATGCTACGAACCTATGGAATATTTTATTTCAAGTTTTGAGCAATGACTTTAACTTGGGGTGGCACATTAGCTACCATTCCGATCGCAGTTTTTTCGCTCAAAGCAACTAAAACTCCCGGCTGCACTCCCATGATGGCGATAATTATTGCTAAAATCAGCGAAGGAATGCGATCGCGCCAGCGGACTTGCGGCAAATTTACCACCACATCCGAAAGGCGGCCGAAAAAGGCGCGGTTGACCATAATTAAAAAGTAAACAGAAGTTAAACCAGTCCCGATCATGCAGAGCAAAGTTTGCACCGGAAACACTGGCAAACTGCCCCGGAATATCAAAAATTCCGCAATAAATCCAGCCAAACCCGGAATCCCCGCACTTGCCATCACGCCGAGGATCATTAAACTGCCAATCATCGGCAAACCGCGGTCGGGATTGAATAAACCTTTGAGCACATCGATGTTCCGAGTGCCGGATTTTTTGTAAACAACGCCGACACTCAAAAATAGCAGCCCCGAAATTAAACCGTGGCTAACCATTTGCAAAACAGTTCCCAACATACTAATCGGAGTAGCTGCGGCGCTAGCTAACAAAATGTAGCCCATGTGAGCGATCGAACTGTAAGCTACAATTTTTTTCATATCTTTTTGGGCGATCGCGCAACTCGCCCCGTAAAGCACGCTTACCACAGCCCAACTCGCCAACCAAGGTGCCGCCACCGCCCACGCATCTGGAAACAAACCCAAACCAAAACGCAGCATCCCATAAGTTCCCAGCTTCAAAAGCACCCCCGCCAGCAGCACCGAAATCGGCGTCGAAGCTTCTACGTGAGCATCCGGCAGCCAAGTATGAAAAGGCACCAAAGGCATCTTAATTCCAAAAGCCAGCAACACCCCTGCCAGCAAAACAATTTGCCTTACCAAAGGCAATGGCAATCCTCCTTGTAAATGCGATGCGCCCGCTGCACCAACAATATCGAAACTCGAAGCACCGCTAAGCCAACCAGTGCCCAAGAAAGCAGCCAGCAGCACAATTCCCGCAAATGCAGTATAGATTAAAAACTTAGTAGCAGCATAACCTCGGCGCTCGCCTCCCCAAATCGCAATTAACAGGTAAAGCGGAATCAATTCTACCTCAAAAAACAGGAAAAACAGCAGCAAATTTTGAGATAAAAAAGCCCCTGTAACGCCGCCACTAATTAACAGAATCAAAGAATAATAAAGTCGAGGTCTGCGGATCGACTCATCCGTAGCGTAAATAGCTATTCCTGTCAGCAGAGTATTTAAAATTACCAAAGGCAGAGCCAAACCATCAACGCCGAGATTGTAATTCAATCCCAAAACATCTATCCAAGGAATGAATTCCCCAAACTGCAACTGACTGGTACTGGCATCAAACTGAAATGCCAAAATCACCGAGAGAATAAAAGTTATACCCGCAATGGCGATCGCGACATTCCGAACTATTTTAGAACTCACTGAACCGGGCCAGAGCCCAATCAGGGCAGCAGCCAACATTGGTATCCAGATTAAAGCACTGAGCATCAATTAAAACTTTCCTTTGTTACACAGTATTTAGAGCTATATTTAACATTAACGCAAAGCAACTACATATAAAAGCGATCGGCTAATTTTCTTGTTAACATAGATTCAAATGTCTCTAGAATCCTCCTATGACCTCAAGTCTTACAGATCGAGAAGATTTGCAAATTAAATCCGGTTCTCCTTCCACCCGCCTAACAGTTGCCGACTTGGAACAACTGCAAGGTATACTCTGCGAAGCGCATCTAGACTACCAATTAGAACTCGTAGACGGGAAGATTATCATTATGGGCCCATCAGACATTGTATCGAGCGAAATTGGGGCAGAGTTAGTCAGACTTTTACTAAACTGGGTCAAACCCCGCAAACTCGGACGAGTGTTTGAGTCCAGCGGCGGGTTTATTCTCCCCAATTCAAATCTTACAGCACCCGATGTTTCTTTTGTGACAGCCGATCGCCTCAAACAAACTAAAAGGTATTTTGCCGAACTCGTTCCCGACTTAGTTGTAGAAATCAAATCTCAGTCCGATCGCCTCAAACCCCTGCGAGAAAAAATTTTATCATTTATCGAACTTGGAGCAAAAGTAGGAATATTAATCGACCCAGACAAGCGCACAATAACAATTTACACTCCCCAAGCAGAGCCAGTTGTATTGAGAGACGGCGACATGATTTCAATTCCCGAACTTTTGCCCGGTTGGGAAGTTCCAGTGACCGAATTATGGCCGATCGATTTTGAGTAAAACTAGATCAAATAAAAAAGCAGACAAACCCAGACTAAAATCATCTGCGTTCATCTGCGTTCATCTCCCCTCATCTGCGGTTAAAAATTAAATAACATCAGACAAAAAGCAGACAAACCCCAAAAAAATCATCTGCCAACCTCTGCGGTTTAAAACTGCCAAATAATCAACGCCAGCAACACAGCAACCCCCCCCGCAATAGTCAACACATAAAACTGCGACTGACCGGTGCCGCTGTACTTCAACCCTTCACCGCTGAAAATTGTGGCAAAACCGAACAAATTCACCGCCCCGTCCACCACATACCTATCAGTCCAAGCACTGATTTTAGAAATAGAAGCCACAGCCCAAACCACAGTCAGGCGGTAAACTCGATCGATATAAAAATCGTAAGCAAACAAATCCTGCAACGCTGGCACCGGCAGGCGTACCGGTCGAGGTAACACCCCGTACCAATAAATCGCCACCCCAACCGCAACGCCAATCAACCCAGATAACATTAACAGCGGAAGATGCAGAGTCTTCAACAGCAAATTTAAAGTATCAAAATCCCCCGTTTCCGCCCAAGGCCCAGTCCAACTAATTAAAAGTTGCCACTCCTGCAACATCCAAGGCACCAACAGCCCCATTACGGTCAAAATTACCATCGGCAAAGCCATTGGCCAACCGACTTCTGGAGCTCTGCGAGTTTTCGGCTGCGCTTTTCCAGCAAACACTAAACCGAATATGCGAGTTAAATTTAGCGCCGTCAAACCATTAACCAAAAGCAACACAATTACCAGCCACAAAGGCAGAGTCCAAAAACCGTTGAGCCAGCGCCGCATCGCCCAAAAGTTGCCCAGAGGCAACAGCGCTACCATCCCCGCAGCGCCTACTAAATAAGCGGTAGTCGTGGCAGGCATCTTCGACCACAACCCACCCATTTCTGTTAAATCTTGAGTGTTAGTTGTGGTAATAATTGACCCTACGCTCATGAATAATAGACCTTTGGCGATCGAGTGCGCGAAAAGCAACAGCAAAGCAATGTCAACTTGATTTAGCCCCACGGCGATAAACACCAAACCCATAGAAGCGCTGGTAGAATGCGATAGGGCTCTTTTGATGTCGATTTGGGCGATCGCCACCAAGGAAGCGCCAACAGCCGTTACCGCACCCAAAACCACGAGGACCGCATCTGCGACCGGGGAAAGCGCTAAAACAGGCTGAAGTTTAATCAAAACATAAGCCCCAGCGCCCACAACTACGGTATTCCTCATAATCGAAGCCGGGTTGGGCCCTTCCATCGCCTCATCAAGCCACAAATGGAACGGAAATTGAGCGCACTTTGCCGTAGGTGCGGAGATTAAAGCCAAACCTAAAAGAGTCGCCACTACAGGAGACAAAGTTGCAGTTTCAGCCCATGTTTCCAAATCGGAAAAATTTAAACTTCCCGCTAAATTTGAGAGGGTCACTACTCCCATCAGCAGTGGCACGTCTCCTACACGCTTTGTTAAAAACGCATCTCTAGCGGCTGTTACTACCAGGGGTTGAGCGTACCAAAACCCTACTAGCAAGTAAGTTGAAAGCGTCAGCACTTCCAACAAAGCGTAAGTTATAAGCAGCGAGTCGCTAATGGCAATGCCACTAATTGCCGCTTCAAAAAAACCCATCAGCCCAAAAAATCGAGCTAGCGCCCAGTCTTTTTCCATGTAGCCGAGAGCGTAAATTTGTGCTAACAAACTCAGAACACTAACTAACTCCATTGCTCCGACGCTGACTGTGGAGATTTCTATTGCAAAAGACAAATCTAAATCGGCTGCTTGCACCCAGTGCACGAGCAATTGTTGGGGGGGTTGATCCCAAGTCGCTGTAAAAATAACTGACCCGTGTATGAAAGCCAACACAGTCATCAGCAAATTGAAGTAAGCTGCCGGTCTCGGGCCTGTTCTGCGAACGGTTCCCGTAGACCACGGCAAAGTTAAAATTGCGCCTATCAAGCCATATAAAGGTACCCACCAACAGGCTTGGAGGAGAAATTGAGTCATTTAATTTATCCCTTAAACTTCAAATTACGGGCTGCCTTTATACAAAAACAGTCGCGGGCGATCGCGTGATACCCTAAAACTTTGACTAAACCCGATCGTATAGTTCTGGCAAAATAATTTGCACCCAAGATTCACTATACATTAAAGCATCAAAACTGAGAATTCTCTCAACACAAAATTACTTGTTGAGTAGAAGAGGCACTCCAAGAAAAAAATGCCTGCCGATGGTCCAAGACTGCCTTTTTTGCCGATTTCCCCGCGATCCCCCTTTTGGAATCCCCAAGTTTCCTGGCAGCGATCGGCTCCGGCTTTACATACCGAACTCTACTTTGTATGAGTATTATTACTTACTTTAATTTCCCTCGCCTTCGGCATCTACCCCTCTCTATATTAAGATTATTAAATAAATATTAAATTATTTTAAGTAACATAAAAAATTTTAATTTTTGTTATTAAACATTATGATGTTAGTTTATATTGTCAAGGTGGACAGCTTCCCCTATTCTTATAGGATAGGAAGCTTTACACTGCATTACTAAAAAATGTGGGCCTCCCCGTCCAAATTTTTAGATTTCTCAAAGATTTGTAACGGTAATTTCGCTCATCCTCAAAGGAGATTCAAAAATGTCAATTGCCGTGGGAATGATTGAGACAAAAGGTTTTCCCGCTGTTGTGGAAGCTGCCGATGCTATGGTCAAAGCTGCCCGCGTTACCCTCGTGGGCTATGAAAAAATTGGCAGCGCCCGCGTCACCGTAATTGTGCGCGGCAACGTGTCGGAAGTCCAAGCCTCAGTCGCAGCAGGAGTGGAATCCGTCAAGCGGGTGAACGGCGGAGAAGTCGTCTCTACCCACATCATCGCTCGCCCCCACGAAAACCTAGAATATGTTCTGCCGATTCGATATACAGAAGCAGTAGAACAGTTCCGAGGCTACTAAGTTCTTAACGCACAAAAATTTCTTTTAAGGAAAATTTGTGCAAGCGTCAAAAATTAACTGTTTAGTTCCCCAAATATTCAATCAGGAGTAAAACCAATGGCAATTGCAGTTGGCATGATCGAAACATTAGGCTTCCCCGCAGTGGTAGAAGCCGCTGACGCGATGGTCAAAGCAGCCCGCGTCACCTTGGTAGGCTACGAAAAAATCGGTAGCGCTCGGGTTACGGTCATTGTAAGAGGAGATGTCTCGGAAGTGCAAGCTTCTGTCGCAGCCGGAGTAGAGTCAGTGAAGCGCGTTAACGGCGGACAAGTGATGTCCACCCACATTATCGCCCGCCCTCACGAAAACTTAGAATACGTGTTGCCGATTCGCTATACCGAAGCTGTAGAACAGTTCCGTGAAGGCGTCAGCGGCATTCGCCCTCTCAACAGATCATAAGATAGGCGATTCCCTACGGGATAGCTTCGCTTCACGGCTGTTAGGGGCGTTTGGTAATTAAAAATTAAAAATCGCGATGTTTTTGATTTAGCATTTTTAATTTTTAATTGAGGTGGGTATGGGATATTGGTTATTAGTCATCAGTCATCGGTCATGAGTGATTAGTTACTAGAAGAAGCTCTAAAAGGCGGACAGCGGACTGAGGAAAGCTAATTAAAAAAAAGACAAGTGACAGTGTAAAAATGACAATTACCAATTACCTATTACCTATTACCTAAAATGCAAATGGCCAAAGTTCTCGGCACAGTTGTCAGTACCCAAAAAGAGCCGACGCTGAGAGGATCGAAATTTCTACTGCTGCAATTCATTGATGAGGAAGGTTCGCCAGTTCCCGGCTATGAGGTAGCCGCTGACTGTGTGGGCGCTGGTATCGATGAATGGGTTTTAGTGACCCGAGGCAGCGCAGCCCGGATCGCGCCCGGAAGCGAAAACCGTCCGATCGATGCTCTGGTAGTAGGCATTATAGATACTGTCAATGTAGAAAACCGCCTCATTTACAGTAAAAAAGACGACCCATACGGCTAGTTGCAACCGTTAGCAGTTAGCAGTTAGTGGAAAAATAACTAACAACTAACACCTAACAACTAACAACTAACAACTAACAAAAAGATTTTTCAGTTTAGGAGAACTTAATTTATGGCAGTCCGCAACGTTGCGGCTCCCCCGACGCCTTGGTCGAAAAACTTGGCTGAGCCCAAAATTCACGATACCGCCTTCGTACATTCCTTTTCTAACATTATTGGGGATGTGCATATCGGTTCTAATGTGATGATTGCCCCCGGAACATCTATCCGCGCTGATGAAGGAACTCCTTTTTATATCGGACAAGGAAGCAACATTCAAGACGGAGTAGTGATTCACGGTCTAGAACAAGGCAGAGTTACAGGAGACGACGACAAATCCTATTCTGTGTGGGTGGGGAAAAATACTTCCCTCACCCACATGAGTTTAATTCACGGCCCTGCCTACGTGGGCGACAACTGCTTTATCGGCTTTCGCTCTACGGTGTTCAATGCCAGAGTGGGCAACGGCTGCATTGTCATGATGCACGTACTAATTAAAGATGTGGAGATTCCAGCCGGTAAGTACGTACCTTCGGGAGCCATCATCACTAATCAGAAGCAAGCCGATCGCTTGCCTGACGTTCAAGATTCTGACATTCAATTTGCGACCCATGTCATCGGCATCAATGACGCTCTGAGAACGGGTTATCGCTGCGCTGAGAACATCGCCTGTCTAGCACCAATTCGCAACGAGAAAAGTACCAACCCAAATATGACTCAAACCAAATATTCTACCCCTGCCGGCACCCAATTGAGTCCAACTCTTGCCGATAGCATTCGCAATTTACTAGCCCAAGGATACAGCGTGGGAGCAGAACACGCCGACGCACGCCGCTTCCGTACCGGTTCTTGGCGTACTTGCGGCCCGATTTCCTCAACCCGCGAGTCAGAAGTAATCGCGGCTTTGTCAGCTTGCATGGCTGAACACCAAGGAGAATACGTCCGCTTGATCGGGATTGACACCAAAGCCAAGCGCCGCGTACTAGAAGAAATCGTCCAAAGACCGGGAGACAACGGCTCTAACGGTTCTAACGGTGCGAAAACTCACCAATCTAACGGTAAAGTTGCACAACAAGCTTCGTACCACAATAGCGGTTCCGTGTCAAACGGAAAATTGAGTGCCGAAACAGTGGCTCAGGTTCGCGGCTTGCTAGCTCAAGGCTACAAGGTGGGGACGGAACACGCCGACGCGCGCCGCTTCCGCACCAGTTCTTGGCAAAGCGGGGCTTCGCTGCAAGTCAGAAACGAATCTGAGGCGATCGCCGCTTTGGAATCTGTGATGAATCAGTACCCGGGCGAGTACGTGCGCTTGATCGGGATTGACCCGAAAGCTAAGCGGCGTGTCGTTGAAGAACTTATTCAGCGTCCAGACGGACCCGTTGCTCAATCGGCTAAGCCAGCAGCAACTTCGGGATACAAAGCAGCTTCGACAGGTTCGGCCAGCAGCGGAAGTTTGACCGGCAAGACGATCGACCAAATCCGCAACCTGCTTTCCCAAGGCTACAAAATTGGCACGGAACACGCCGACGCGCGCCGTTTCCGCACCGGTTCTTGGAGCAGTTGCGCCCCGATCTCATCCAACCGCGAATCTGAAGTGATTTCTGCCCTCGAAAGCTGTCTCAAAGAACACAGCGGCGAGTACGTACGTTTGCTTGGCATCGACTCCAAAGCGAAGCGCCGGGTACTAGAAGAAATTATCCAACGACCTTAATTTGCCTGGTAATTAGCTTGTTTCTCCCGTTAAGCCGTCGCACAGGTGTCCACGGGAGAAATCCAAACGGATTGAAGTTGGATTTGAGATAGTTGAAAAGCTCGATTGAGAAGGGTTAGTCAAAATCTAGAATCTTCTGGAACTTTCTAGAAAACGTTAAAGGATCGATCTTCTCAGTATTAGTAAATTATCGTTTCTTAGATTGAGATGGTTAAATTTATTAGTCGAAAAACCCCATAATTTAAAGTCCTTTGATCTAAAAAAATAGCTCCTTTCATGGTGAAGTTGAATGTATTTATCGCCACTGCAATTAAGTAGCAACTCTCAGATTTTGATGAGTGGCGATGTAGTTGTGAATGAGGGTGCGGCGATCGCCCCTGGAGCAATCATGCAAGCAGATCCGGGCAGCCGGATCTCGATCGCCGCCGGTGCCTGTATCGGTATGGGAGTTATCCTTCACGCCCGTGAAGGTACTCTGGAAATCGCGGCGGGCGTTATTCTGGGTGCAGGGGTGCTGGTGGTAGGTGCGGGAACGATCGGGGAAAATGCCTGTATTGGGGCCGGGACGACCCTAATCAATCCTTCTATCGAAAAAATGCAAATTATGCCAGCAGGTTCTCTAATGGGAGATACCAGCCGCCAAGCCGCCGCAGCAGAAGCAACCGCAACAGCGCCAACAGCAGCGCCAACATCACCCGAAACCCCCGAAGCCACTACGCCACCAGTCGATCGACCGATAGAGCCGATCGAGCCGATCGAGCCACCACAACCCGCCCAAACACCGCCTCACACTGCGCCAGAGACTGCCCCAGACCCGCCGGAATCCACAGCCCCAGAGCCTCCCCAACCAGGGGAAACGCCAACTATTCTGTACGGTCAAGCTCACATCAATCGGCTGTTGGGGACACTGTTTCCGCACAGGCAAGCTTTTAATCGATCGGAGGAAAACGGCCAAACTCTATCCGGCGGTTCCGGGTAGCCGTCATTTCGCCAAAAGGCAGCTATGCTGAAGGCAGATAGATCAAATATAAATAGGTAATCTCATATTATTGGTAGCTCAGCAATTTGTAAGGCCTTGCAGCAGCAATCTGTGTCTTGTAGCTCGTGCAGTCTGTCTTCTCATCTGAGAAACTATAAACTATCAACAAATTTTTATTTTGGGAAGTTTCTAAGGGTAATAGAAGATGGACGGACAAACGGATCGTAACAGTCACGAAGAACGATCGCAGCGCCAGGAATACTTCAAAGACACTGCTTTGGGTTTGGTATCCACCAAGAGTTTTCCGGCGATTGTGGGGACTGCTGACATGATGCTGAAGTCGGCAGGAGTGATTTTAGTAGGATACGAAAAAATTGGTTCCGGTCACTGTACGGCGATCGTCCGGGGCAGAATTTCGGATGTGCGTTTGGCTGTGGAAGCGGGAGCTCAAACTGCCGAACAGTTCGGGCAGTTTGTTTCTAAGTTGGTAATTCCTAGACCTTTGGCTAATTTGGAAGTGGTTTTGCCGATCGGCTTTCGGCTGACTGAACTTTCCGAAAGTGGCAATTATTCTCGGCTTAGCAATCAGGCGATCGGTTTGCTCGAAACCCGGGGGTTTCCGGCCATGGTCGGCGCTTGCGATGCTATGCTCAAATCTGCAGACGTACACTTGGCAGCTTACGAGAAAATCGGCGCCGGTTTGTGCACGGCAATTATTCGCGGTGCAGTTGCAGATGTAGCAGTAGCCGTAGAAGCGGGGATGTACGAAGCTGAGCGAATTGGCGAGTTGAACGCGGTGATGGTAATTCCCAGGCCTTTGGAAGATTTGGAACAAACTTTACCGCTGGCAAGTTGCTGGATCGAACACCGTAAACCTGTGATGATGCCCGTCTCGGTTAAGGAAAAGGAACAAGAATTGATCGAACTTCCAGATTTGGAGAAATTGAGGGTTTATGTCGAAGAGGAAATCAATCGGTAATTGGTAATTAAGCAACAAAAGTTTGTAGAGGCGTGCTGCTGCAAATACAGAGACGAAGTTTGTCAAAAAAATATAGAGTTTACTCGGTGGGACTGCTGGCAACAATTTATACTGAGTAGCGGTCTCAAACTTAATTGCGCGATCGAGCCGATCGCAGCCGCATCAAAAAACACACAGCACCAAGTAAAACTAGACTTTTAAGCGAAAGTCGATCGGGTAAACAATCGAACTGACTAATAAGTCAATCCAGCCGACGTGCAGAGCCTTTCAACAGGATTTAACTACTGTTAAAATAAACCAAAAATCCTGTCTAGGGTAGATTGCCGGGAATCATTTAAGAGTTACTCTGACTGCGGGTGGATGCTCTTTCAACAGATTAACGGCTGTCGAACTCAAAACTGACTGCACAGGAATTACCCCCCCCAGCATCAAGCAATCCTGAAAGTTGACCTATGAACCTCAAACAATTTTACAAGCGTGGTTTGCACAGCGCTAAGAAAGGAAACTATGAAGCGGCACTTGAGGACTTCGATGAGATACTGCAAGTCAATCCCGCCGATGCCAAAGCCTACAACAATCGCGGCTTGGTTTACTATTACATGAAAGACTACCAAAAAGCGATCGCCGACCTCAGCAAAGCCCTAGATATCAATCCTAATTTCTTCGAGGCTTACTTGAATAGGGGCAATGCTTGGCGTCATCTCGGAGAACACGAAAAAGCCATTGAAGATCTCAACTGCGCTTTAGCAAATAAGCCTAACAGCCACGCTATCTACAACAACCGAGGACTTGTACTTGCTAATTTAGGAAATTACGAAGAAGCAATAGAAGACTACGATCGAGCTATATCTATCAATTCCCACAATTATAAAACCTATTACAACCGGGGGCGCGCTTACTACCTTTTGGGAGAAAAAGAGGCAGCAACGGAAAACTTTAACGAAACGCTGCGGTTGAATCCTAAATATATCAAAGCTTACATAAATCGAGGTCTCTGTTACCACCAATTAGGAGACAATACGCAGGCGATCGCCGATTACAACACTGCACTCGGCATCGATCCACAAAATGTTTATGCCTATTATAATAGAGGTTGCGTTCGCTATAAATTAAGACAAATGCAGCTTGCAATTGAAGACTTTGATAAAGCAGTTGAACTCGATCCGAACTATGTTAAAGCTTATCTCAACCGGGGTTTAGCGCTGTATAAACTTGGAGATATTACGGCAGCCAATAAGGATTTCTACCATGTAATGTGCATTAATGCTGAAGCTTATTTATACTACCAAGCACAGAGGTGTACGCCTGATATTAATTCGTACTTCAAGGAAGCGCCACAGGTCGAACTTAATAATGCTGCCGAATACTACAACACAACATTAAATACGATGTCAACTTCCTTAAGTTCAGCAGCATTAAACGCGGTTTGGAATCAAGAAGATTTGGAGAACCGAGAGTCGATTATCTGTGAAGGTGAATTTATTAATGATTGATTTAGTCAGTAGTTAGTAGCCATTAGTCCTGAGACTTATTGCCTCAATCTTCGATCGAGCAAAGCGCAGATGCAACGCACTGAAAATTAAACCCACATTCCGCAATCCCCAACGCGCAGCGTACATGGATTGAGTAGATCAAAGTGAATCATCCGAGACAATGGTAAGTAGAAATATTCAATAATTTCTGTTCCAAACGATCGCCCAGTTCTCCATTCCTGAAAATTGAGGTGCGGAGGTGAGTTAAATCTGAGTCCGTTAAAAATGCGATATCAAAAACCAAGTTTATTGCTGAATAGGGAAAAAGCCTCCTTCGCGCATTTCTTGAAAGCTCTCTTTAACCGCCTGAATGATGCGATCTGTGTCTTCATGAGTGTGAGCGGTGGAGAGAAAGCAGCTACGACCTTCGGATATGAAAATACGCTTTTCGAGTAAGTGAAAAAGTAGCGGATCTATCTCAACGGATGCAGCAGCGCGAAATTGCGATCCGAAATTTACAAGCCAGACAGATACTTCATTTTCTTTGAAATAAGCATTCAGGGTTTCAACGAGGTGCGAAGTTCGCTGATTCAACTGCTGCTGAAGGGTTGGGCCTTGACTTTTAAGATAGCGCAGTACGGAACGCGCAGCGGCCAGAGCAAGTGGGTGCTTGCAAAAAGTGCCGGCAAAAATAGTTGTTTTTACCTGGGGGTAGGAATCATCACCGTAGTTCCACAAACCGCCGTCAATTTTATCCATATAAGCAGCTTTTCCCGCGATAATTCCAATGGGCATACCGCCCCCGACAATTTTACCGTAAGTTGCAATATCTGCTTCAATGCCAAACCACGCCTGCGCGCCACCTTGATGAATTCGGAAACCACTAACCATTTCATCAAAAATCAGCGCAATTTCTAATTCTTTTGTTAATTGCCTGAGTTGCTGGAGAAATTCTTTGGGTTGCAAATCGAGACGGCTGCTTTGCACCGGCTCCACGAGAACCGCGGCTAATTCGTGCTGATGAGCTTTGATAATTTCCAGGGAATGAGGGCTTCCGTAATCCAAAACTAAAACATCTTCAATAAAATTAGCGAGAATTCCTGGCGCTTTTGGAATGGTGCATAAATCGCCATTTATCTTTTTTACAACTGCGAGAGTTCCGTCAAAATGACCGTGATAAGAACCAGAAAAGAAAGCAATTTTATTGCGTTTAGTTGCCGATCTAGCTAATCGTAGAGCTGCCATCACCGCTTCAGTGCCGGTATTAGAAAAAGCGACGCGATCCATTCCCGTTAGTTCGCAGATTAATTCTGCAACTTCTCCGGCAAGTTCTGCTTGAGCACCAATTTGCACACCGCGATCGAGTTGCTCTAATAGGGCTTCTTTAATAAAGGGCGGATTATGGCCGAAAAGATTGATGCCAAATCCCATTGTGATATCGATGTATTCGTTGCCATCAACATCCCACATTTTAGAGCCAAGCGATCGCTCAGCGACAATGGGATAAAACATCTCCTTGACGGGAAAGCGAAACCCATCTGAAGCCCGATTGTCAGCCAGAACCGGACGGTATTTTTGCGCGAAATTCTTAGAGGTTTTTGTGCGATCGGTGTAGCGATCTATGAGCGCTTTCATGTGTCTTTGGTGCAATTGTTCGTTCATTTTGAATTCTCCAGAGATTGAGCTAGGTAGGGGCGCAATGCTTTGCGCCCTTACAGGTTTTAATTGCGGCTACCTATCAAGCCAGAATCGGCGAGATAGGAAAAGTAAGTGCGAAACAAATTCGCATCCGCTTGCGGACAGGTGATGTCAGTGGTAGCAAGTCCATCTAGCGTATTTTGGCAATCGAAATGTAGCGTTCCTGATTGTGGCATTTCCGCTTCAGAAACTTTTTCGGAAAAAAGACCGACTAGCGGGTACAAAGCATGATCGGGAGAATATCCAGCGCGATTGATTATTTCTGCTTGCCAAGCCTCAGAAGAAACTCGTTTGATTGGATAACCCATTGAGCCAATCCAGCCAAGCAATTCACTCATTTGAAAGGACTGAGTGTTGACTAAATGAAAAGTTTTTCCGAGAAATTCTTTTTGCCTCGAAAGATGAACGATCGCTCGGCTCACATAGTCAACAGGCGCTACATTCATCAGCTTATCGTCATCGGGCGCACATCCAAGTTGCACGCAACCAGCGATTAACCTGTACAGTAAATCGCTGGGATTGCAGGCCCCTGTTTGGCTGTCCCCAGAAATGCGACCTGGCCTGTAAATGCTAACAGGAATCCCGCGATCGCGCGCGACCTCTACTAACTTTTCTGCCACCCATTTAGTCTGAGTGTAAGCGCCTTTTAGACCCTCTCCCGGAGTGAGTTCATCCTCCTCTCGCACCACCTTAATCCCAGATTCTCCCATTGCCGAAAACACGGAAATCGTAGAAATTAAATGGACTGGTTTTAGCTTACTTTGACTCGCCAATCTCAGAACTTCCTGCGTCCCCAAAACGTTAGCGGGTTTGAGAACAGAGTAGGGATAAGTAAACTTGACAAACGCGCCATTGTGGTAAATGACATCAATTTTACTGGCTAAAACTCGGAACTGCTCCTCGGAAAGCCCCAAAAGTGGTTGAGACAAATCTCCAGCAATTGGGATAATGCGATCGCTGCTGCTTTCATCCCAAATTAAATAGGATTCGAGGCTGCTTTGAATCCGCTTTTTGGCTGATTCTGAATCGGCAGAACGGACTAGGCAATAAATTTCTGCTTGAGTTTGTTGCAAGAGGTCGCGGAGTAAAAAGGCTCCCAAAAAGCCCGTCGCCCCTGTTAAGAGAATGCAAGCTGGTTCAGTTTTTGGCTCGCTCAATGGAGTTGCAGGGCGAATTGCCGGATCTAAAAAAACTTCAGCGTTAATATCGAAACTTGCAGTGCGATCGCCCGCAGAATCCGCCCCGTGCTTCACCTCAATATTCTTTGCTAAAGCAGCGATGGTAGGCGCTTCAAAGAAACGGCGCAAAGGCAATTCCTTTTGGAAAGAATCTCTTACCTTTGCTAGCAACTGAGTAATCAGTAATGAATGTCCCCCCAAATCAAAGAAATTGTCATAAATTCCCACTTTTTCCAGCCCTAGGAGCTGGGCCCAAATCTCAGCAAGCATTTTCTCAATGGGAGTGCTAGGAGCTACAAAAGTATCTGCTAAATCGGCTCTCGCCGCCTCCGGCGCTGGCAGCGCCCGCCGGTCTATTTTTCCATTAGCAGTGAGGGGCAATGCTTTCAGTACGACAAAAGCAGAAGGAACCATGTAGTCGGGCAGTTTTTCTTTTAAAAATGACCGCAGCTCGTTAATAGCGATCGCTGATTCCCTCGCGGGTACAACATAGGCAACTAAGCGCTGATTCCCCGGTTCATTTTCCAATAGCAAAACTACTGCTTCGCGCACAGCCGAATGTTGAGATAGCGCTGCTTCTATTTCCCCCAATTCAATGCGGAACCCTCGCAGTTTAACTTGGCTGTCGGTCCGCCCTAAAAACTCAATATTTCCGTCCGGCAAATATCGAGCCAAATCTCCTGTTTTATAAAGGCGATTTGAAGGTATAGCTAAGGAATCTGAAGGAAGAATGCCTTCGCCATTTCTCAAAGGGTTGATGATGAATCTTTCTGCGGTTAATTGGGGTTGGTTTAGATAGCCGCGAGCTAAAGAAGCACCGCCGATGTATAACTCGCCGGACACGCCAATGGCAACTGGCTGCAAGTGCGAATCAAGTAAATAAATCTGCGCGTTATTGATAGGGCGACCGAGAGGAACTGTCTCAGAAATGCAATTTTCTCGGTCTTTGATAGGATAAGCCAGCACGCCTACGGTTGCTTCTGTTGGCCCGTAATGGTTGAAGACTGAACAGTCTGGGGCGTATTTCTGAATAGTTTCGAGCAAATTCCAACTTAAGGCCTCGCCGCCAAGGATTAATCGCTTTTTCGGCAAAACCTGCGCCGGATTAGCAGCAGTTAATAAAGCTTTTAGATGGGAGGGAACGATTTTGAGACAGTCAATGGAATGCTGCTGAAAGTAAGCAGCGATCGCCTCTGGATCGGTGGCGCGTTCCTGGGAAATTATGTGAAGGCTTCCTCCCGTACATAAAGCTGGAAAAATTACTGTATTTCCTAAGTCTGCTGCCAAGGTAGAAACGGTTGCGAAACTGGCACCTGATGGCAGGTTTAGCTGTTCCTGAATGCTGTAGAGGTAATTGACGAGCGATCGGTGTTCAATTGCCACTCCCTTTGGCGTGCCAGTGGAACCGGAAGTATAAATGACATAAGCTAAATTTTCAGGAGAGAGAGGAGGAGAGGGAGAGGGGGATACAGAGGGAATTTCTGCGTCTAAGCAAACGATTTTTGCCTGAGTTTTTGGCAAGTTTTCGATTAGCTGTTGTTGCGTTAATAGCACAGCCACTCCGGCATCCTGCAACATCAAGGCGAGGCGCTCTTTTGGCATGGCCGGGTCGAGTGGCAAGTAAGCGCCACCTGCTTTGAGGATGCCGAGCATTCCGGCGATCGCATCCACAGATCGCTCGGCACAAATTCCCACTAATCCTTCGGATTTAACTCCTAATTGTTGTACGTAATCAGCGATTTGGTTGGCGCGGGCGTTGAGTTCCCGGTAAGTGAGTTGCTGATTGTCACAGACAACCGCAAGGCGATCTGGTACGCGATCGACTTGTTGCTCAAATAGTTGGTGAATGCACTTGTCTTTTGGGTAATCTTTCTGTGTTTGGTTGAAGTCAAATAAGACTTGGTGGCGGGCGCGATCGCTCAGAATTTCCAACTCGCCGAGAGCGGTTTCTGGGTGATTAGCTGCACTTT
Organism: Microcoleus sp. Pol14D4; assembly: GCF_036701245.1. Lineage (NCBI taxonomy): Bacteria > Bacillati > Cyanobacteriota > Cyanophyceae > Oscillatoriales > Microcoleaceae > Microcoleus > Microcoleus sp. Pol14D4. The sequence continues at coordinate 84,252 of NZ_JAUBQM010000009.1, read as the reverse complement.
TTATTAAGGTGTAGAATTGCTCTGCTAAACATTCGATCGCTTGTTCCCCTATCAAGGCCGGATCGTAGTGAAACTCAGCGATGAGAGCGTCCTCTCGGCGCGCGCAGGAGAGTTTAACTTTGAAGCGATCGCCGCAGACATATTGCTGGTAAATCGAAAAATCTACGCCAGCCGCCGCATACTTTTCTAGTTGTTCCTCAAACTCAAAACAAAATGGAAATCCAGCCGAGGCGTTTATATCTTCCCGGTTGAAATATTCCTGCCATTTATAAGCATCGCTTTGGGATTGCTGAATTTCCTGCCAGAATTCCAGAAAGGTAAAATTTTCTTGCAGTTGGCTGCGAAGCGGTAAAAACTTGGCAAATAGACCGAGTGCTGGCTCTAATTCTTCATATTTGCGATTGTCGAAGGCGGTGCCAACAATGATTTCTGCCTTTCCGGCCAGCCGCCAGAGCAACGTTTTCCAGGAAGCTAGAAAGAAAGCAGATATTGAGGTTTCGTAGCGGCGGGCGATCGCTTCTATTTCTTCTAGTAAACTCTGTTGTATTTTAACCTCAAAAAAATTCGGTTCAAATCGATCGGACGCGCTGCTATTTTTATTTTCAAAAGGCAATTTTAAACTCGCTAGGGCCGAGTAATCTCGATCGGTCCAATATTTTTTGCCCTCTGCAGCCTCTTCATCCTCAATCAATTCATTCTGCCATTCCGAATATTGGACATATTGCACCACTTCGTCGGCCAGTTCCTCACCTTGCAAGCAAGCTGCATAACACTGGCTAATTTCTCGAATTAGATTTTTGATGGTGCGGGAATCGGCGCACAGGGAAGGCAGGCTGACAAGCAAAATGTGCCTGTTTGCTGATAGAAAAATTAAGGATAAGCGCCAAATTGGATTTTGCTCAAAGTTGAAAGCTAAGCGCTTTTCGTTTTGAAAAATTTCAGGGATTTTAGCCGCTTGTTCTGGCGGGGTAAAGCATTCGAGATTAACGATATGCCAGGAAATTAAGCTGCGCTCGCCGATGACTTGAATCGGAAATTTAATCCCAGAACGTCGCTGAAAGCTCGTCCGCAGAATTTCGTGGCGATCGCTGACTTTTTGCAGCGCTTCTTTTAAAGCATTTGCTTGGAGATTGCCCTCGATCTGAATCGCACATTGAGCGCGATAAGCGGGACTCTCTTGTTGCAACAGCCACAGATATTTTTGTTGAGGAGAAAGCCGAAATCCATTAATTGTTTGCATTGGTTATATTGCTTTATGTTTTAGGTTCGCCAGGGAATTAAGTCCCTGGCTAATATATCGAGTCCGTTAAAACAGACTAGGATAAAGGCTTTGAAGTGGCGAATACTGGCAATTTTCAATTCGTAGCAGAGTCGGCTAAAGCCGAATTTTGCGGGATAAAAGTCAGCTTTTAAATCTCTGCTTCACCGATCATTTCGCCCATCGCTACCACAATTTTGCGCGGCCCGACAAATGGATTGCGGCTGTGAGCCGCCAACATATTATCTAACATTAATATGTCGCCAGCTTCCCAAGGAAAACTAACGGTTGCCTGCTGATAGACTGCCTGAATTTCTCCCATTACCGAGTCTTCAATAGGAGTGCCGTCGCCGTAATAGACATTGCGGGGGAGGTTCTCTTCTCCAAAAACCGAGAGCAAGGAAGCGCGGGTTGCCGCATCTAAGCAGGAAATGTGGTGCAAGGGAAGTTGATTGAAAAATACCATCTCTTTGGTTTTTGGGTGCTGGGCAATTGCGGGGCGAATTTTGCGAGTTCTCAAATCATTTCCTGCTTTCCATTCAAATTCCATCCCAGCTTGTCGGCAGTATTCCTCAACCACGGATTTGTCTTCTGTTTGGAAAAAATCTTTCCAGCTTACATCCAGTCCGTCTGTGTAGTTACGAACGTACATAATTTGCTTTTGGGCAAATTTTTCTCTGAGTTTCGGATCTAGCAACTGGTAAATTTTACGGCAGTCAACAATCGGCGTTTCTCCGCCTTGTTGCGCTGGCTGAACGCAGAAAAACCAGATTTTCATCGGCCAGCGGTGCAGGTGCGAACTCTCGCTGTGAAATAAGATAGCTTTATCTGCTGGGTAAGGAGTTGAACCGTAAACTTTTCCGCTAACTCCTTCGCGTGGCAAATCCCCGTACTCCCCAAATAATTCCGAACAAATTGAGAGTGCAAACTGCTCGAATGCGGCAACCACAGGGCCGATGAACCCTCGAAAAAGAATCCCTCCATGCTGTAGCAATTTTGCCTCTATAAATTCGCGGTTATTTTTCGCCCAGTCTGCCAGATCGACATCGGCTACTGCGGGTTTTGCCACTAAAGGAAAGAGTTCGTCGGGGTGCAGGTACTCGGTTTTTATCAATTCGCCTTGTGGCAATGCCACTGGCTTCGGCTTGACGCTTTTGAACTTACTAAAATTGCTTTTTTCACGCTTTAGTTCTTGCATGGCTTGTTTCTGTTTCTGGGCTTCTGTGAGAATTTCTAAAGTGTTCAAACGACTGTCAGGCTGCGCCACAATGCTGCCGAGGAGGGTTTCAAAGCGATTTGACATTTGAGCGATCGTCTCTCTGTCAAATAGGTCGGAATTATACTTCCAACTGCCGACAATTCCTCTCTCTGTTTCCGACACAAATAGCGCCAAATCAAATTTAGCCGTACCGCTATCAATTGCAACCGGGATTAAAGTTAAACCCGCCATTTCTAAAGCCGGCACAGGCGCATTTTGCATGACGAATAAGACTTGAAAGAGCGGTGTTTGATTCAGGCTGCGATCGGGACGCAGTTCTTCTACCAGTTTGTCGAAGGGTAAATCTTGGTGAGTGTAGGCTTTTAGGGTGACTTCGCGCACGCGATCGAGCAGTTGGCGAAATGTAGGATTGCCGCGCATATCGGTTCGCAAGACGAGGATATTGACAAAGAAACCAATTAAAGCTTCTGTCTCAACTTGTGTGCGGTTTGCCAGGTCTGTACCGACGACAATATCTTCTTGATTTGTGTAGCGATAAAGCAGCGTTTGAAGTGCTGCCAACAAGGTCATAAATAAGGTGACATTTTGTTGCCGACTGAGTGCGTTTAGGGCTTCTGAAACTTGCCGATCGAGCTGGAAATTTTGAATCTCAGCTCGATCGCTAGAAACAGCAGAACGCGGTTGTTTTGCTGGCAATTGCAGCGGGGGCAAAATTTGACCCAACTGCTGCTTCCAGTCAGCGAGTTTTGCTTCGAGAACTTCGCCTTGCAGCCACTTTGTTTGCCAAACAGCATAGTCTGCGTACTGTACAGAAAGTTCGGGTAGGGGAGAAGGTTTGCCACTGCTGAAAGCTTCATAAAGCGCCGCCACTTCCCGCACGAGTACCCCCATCGACCAGCCATCAGCTACGATGTGGTGTACTGTCAGTAACAGCAGGTATTCTGTCTCGTCAAGATGTAACAATGTGACGCGCAGTAACGGCCATTTTGTTAGATCAAAAGGCTGTCGCGCTTCTTCAGCGGCGAGCCGCATTTCCTCGGCTTCTCGTTCCGCTTGCGATAAGTCTCTTAAGTTTACGATCGCCAATGTGAATTTAAAAGATGAAATAATAACCTGAGCGGGTCGTCCTTCCACCGAATTAAAAGTTGTCCGCAATGCTTCGTGTCGCTTGATAATCTCCTGAAAAGTTTGCTCTAGAACGCCTACATTGAGCGCCCCCTTCAAGCGCACGGCTGCTGGGATATTATAGGCAGGATTTCCCGGCTGCAATTGGTCGAGAAACCACAGCCGTTGTTGTGCAAAAGAAAGGGGCAATTCTCCCTGCCTTGACGCCCGCTTGATGGGGGGTGCTTTCAGTTTTTGCTCGGCGCGATATTGCAAGAGGCTTTCGGTGACTGTTGCGACGGTAGGGGATTCAAAAAGAGAGCGCAAGGGCACTTCAACTTGAAAAGCTTCTCGCAGGCGAGAAATCGCCTGAGTAGCCAGCAATGAATGACCTCCCAATTCAAAGAAGTTATCGTGAATTCCCACTCGCTCTAAACCTAGAACTTCCGCCCAAATTTCTGCTATTAATTGCTCGTCGCGAGTTCGAGGCTGGGCAAAATTGCTCTCGAATTCCGCTGTGTTTGTGTCAGGTGCTCTTAGCGATCGCCGATCGATTTTTCCGTTAGGCGTTAAAGGCATTGCTTCCAGCAGCACAAACGCTGAGGGAATCATGTACTGCGGCAATTTTTGTTTCAGGTAAGAGCGCAAATCATTAATAAGTTCTGAGTCTTGAGTTTTGAGTGCTGAGTTAGCAACGATATAAGCTACTAAACGCTTGTCGCCCGGATTGTCTTCTCGAACCAGTGCGATCGCTTCTCGCACGGCTGGGTATTGGCTGAGTACCGCTTCAACTTCGCCTAATTCGATGCGAAATCCGCGAACTTTCACCTGGTTGTCGCTGCGTCCCATAAATTCAATGTTTCCATCTGGGAGATAGCGAGCCAAGTCTCCGGTTTTATAGAGGCGTTCTGAGAGAATAAACGATGAAGGATGAGGGATGAATGATATCAATTCCGGTTGCACCGGAAGGATTGTTGACTGTTGACTGTTGACTGTTGACTGTTGACTGTTGACTGTTGACTCGATTTTATGATTTTGATGCAACCGGAAACGATATGAATCATGAATTGGGTCTTCTGCAAAGGGGTTAGGAATAAACTTCTCTGCGGTCAGTTCCGGTCGGTTTAGGTAGCCTCTAGATAAGCCGGCACCGCCGATGTGCAGTTCGCCAAATACCCCAACGGGAACCGGCATTAAATAGCGGTCTAATATGAAAATTTGAGTGTTAGCGATCGGGCGTCCGATGGAAACTGATTCATCTTTGCGATCGACCTGATACAGAGTAGACCAGATAGTGGTTTCTGTAGGGCCGTATAAATTCCACACAGAAGCGCCGCGCAAAAGCAACTGATTGGCGAGATGTCGCGGTAAAGCTTCTCCCCCGCACAGTATTTTTAATTGATTGTTTCCCTGCCATCCTGCTGCTAAAAGCATTTTCCAACTGGCTGGAGTAGCTTGCATAATGGTTGCGCCAGAATTTGTTAATGTTTCTAAAAGCTTTTCCCCGTTAGATGTTACTTCTCGGCTGGCTACAACAACGCGAGAACCTGTTGTAATAGGCAGGAACAGTTCCAGCGCTGCAATGTCAAAAGATAAGGATGTTACTGCTAGCCAAACATCGCCGTCTGCGATCGCGATTTGTTGGCGCATAGAACTCAAGAAGTTAACGACAGAGGCGTGGGAAATTTGCACTCCTTTGGGTTTACCTGTTGAGCCTGAAGTATAGATGACATAGGCTAAATTGGACGAATTTTGTAAACCCACGACTGGCTCGTCGCAGCTCGATATGCCTTCCCCATCTGCATCCAGAAACACGAGGGAGGCGCTATTTTTTGGCAGGGTTTCTAATAGCTTTTTTTGAGTGAGTAACACTGAAATTTTCGCGTCTTCCAGCATGAATCCCAGGCGCTCTGGTGGATACGCTGGATCGAGGGGAACATAAGCGCCACCAGCCTTGAGAATGCCGAGAAGCCCTACCATCATTTCTAGGGAGCGATCGACATAAATTCCCACCAAAACTTCTGGGTTGACACCAATTTTTTGCAAGTGACTTGCGAGATTATTTGCTTTTTTGTTCAGTTCCCGGTAAGTCAGATGTTCATTTTCAAAGACGACAGCGATCGCATCCGGCGTCCGCTCTGCCTGCGCTTCAAATAGTTCATGTATGCACTTATCTTGCGGAAAACTCGATTGAGTATTGTTCCACTCGAACAGCAGTTGCTGCTGTTCAGGTTGCGTTAAGATTGGCAAATTTGAAATGCGCTGTTCGGGATTAGCAGCTATACTTTCTAGTAAGGTTAAAAAATGTCCGGCTATCCGTCGTGCAGTGCTAGCGTCAAACAAATCTTGGCTATACTCAAGCGTTCCATTAATACCCTCTAATCCTTCCTCCAGGTCAAGAGCTAAATCAAATCTCGCCGTTTTCCGTTCTATTTCCAAACTGCTCAATGTAACTCCTGGCAATTTTATCTGCGGCGTCCGAACATTTCGCAGAGAAAACAACACCTGAAATAGGGGATTATGACTTAAATCTCGTTCGTGGTGTATAATTTCTACCAGTTTCTCGAAGGGCAAATCCTGGTGGTTATAGGCGCCGAGAGCTACTTCTCGCACGCGACTCAGTAACTCTTTAAAAGTCGGGTTGCTCGACAGATTGGTGCAGAAAACTAAGGTGTTAGCAAATAAGCCAATTAATTCCTCGATTTCGCGTCGGTTGCGGTTAGCAATGGGGGAGCCGACTAAAATATCTTCTTGCCCGGTGTAGCGATAGAGCAACGTTTTAAACGCTGCCAGTAGGGTCATAAATAAAGTAGCTTTTTCCCGCTGGCTTAATAGGGTCATTTCCTCTGCTATTGCTTTGGGAATGGTGAATTTATGCACCGCACCTCGGAAGGTTTGTACTGCCGAGCGGGGGCGATCGGTTGGCAAATTTAGTACCGGGAGATTGCCTCCTAGCTGTTTTTTCCAGTAAGCAAGCTGCTTCTCTAAAACTTCTCCCTGCAACCACTGGCGCTGCCAACTTGCAAAGTCTGCGTACTGTACCGACAGTTCGGGAAGGGGAGATGGTTTGCCAGTGGAAAAGGCTTGATAAAAGGTGGCGAGTTCCTGGATGAATATTCCCATTGACCAGGCATCGGAAATGATGTGGTGCGTACTCAATAGCAGCACCCAGTTTGAATCGCTCAATTGCAGCAATTTGGCACGCAATAAGGGTGCTTTTGACAAATCGAAAGCTTGCTGAGCTTCTGCGACGATTAACCGTTCTACTTCGCGATCGCGTGCAGTTTCAGGAAGCGATCGCAAATCTATTTCTAAAATTTTCAATTCCAGATTGGAAGCGATCGCCTGAACGGGTTGCCCGTTTATTGTCTTAAAAGCCGTTCGCAAAACTTCATGACGCTTGACAAGTTCGTTGAGACTGCGATCGAGAGATGTCGCGTCGAGTGTTCCCGTCAAACGCACGGCGGCGGGGATGTGATAGGTAAAGTTGCCTGGATTTAGTTGCTCAAAAAACCACAATCGCTGTTGAGCAAATGACAGAGGAAAAGTGTTAGACTCTCGACTCTGAGGCTGAATTTTTTCTAGCGAAACGCTTTCTTTTTTCTGGTTGAGTCGCTGCAACAGCAACTCGCGCTTTTCAGGAGAAAGAGCCGCGATGCGTTCGATTAAATCACTCATTTGCTGACTCCTTGTTGGGCGAGAATTTCCTGAATTTGTGCTTCTGACACTTGATCGAGGTCTGCTAAAACTTGAGCGAGCATTTCACTGTCTGTTTGTTCGACTTGCTTTTGGGCGATCGCTATAGCAAAATCGGCGACAGTGCCCGACTCAAATAAACGGTGCAAAGGCAACTCGACTTGAAATGCTTGGCGCACTCTGGAAATTACTTGAGTTGCTAATAGGGAATGCCCTCCTAATTCAAAAAAGTTGTCGTAAATGCCGACTTTTTCAAGTTTGAGAACTTCAGCCCAGATAGCGGCTAAAACTTCCTCGATATTTGTGCGAGGCGCGACAAAGTTTCCTGTCAACTCCGGTCGCATTTCGTCAGGTGCGGGCAGTGCTCGTCGGTCTACTTTTCCGTTAGAAGTTAAAGGAAAACTTTTGAGTATCACAAAAGCAGAAGGCACCATGTACTCCGGCAATTTTGACGTTAAAAAATTGCGAATTTCCTTGTGGGTAGGTGCTTGTTTCTGCTCGGAAATCAAATAAGCCACGAGGCGCTTTTGTGTCATCTCGTCTTCTGGCGCCACAACTACAGCCTGCGCGATATCTGGATGTTGCCCCAGCATCGCCTCAATTTCTCCCAATTCAATGCGGAAACCGCGAATTTTTATTTGGTCGTCAATTCGCCCGATAAATTCGATGTTTCCGTCTGGCAAATAGCGAGCCAAGTCGCCGGTTTTGTACAGTCGCGTCTTTGCTTGCGTGTCAAAGGGATTGGGAATAAATTTTTCTGCGGTTAATTCAGGGCGGTTAAGATATCCGCGCCCCAAATTATCACCGCCGATGTACAGTTCACCAGGTACGCCTATCGGCACCGACTGCAAGTAAGAATCCAAGATATAAATCTGAGTGTTGGCAATCGGAAGACCGAGTGGAACTGTGTCAAAATCGCACCCAATTTTATCAAATTTGACTTGATAAGTCAGGACACCTACAGTTGTTTCTGTTGGCCCGTAGTGATTGAATACTGAGCAAGTGGGAGCAAGATTGCGAAGTGTTTTAATTAAGCTCCAGTTTGCAGATTCACCTCCTAAAATAAGCCGTTTACCAGGCAAAATTGACTGGGGTTGAGAGGAATTTAAAAGGGCGGCTAGGTGAGAGGGAACTATTTTGAGGCAGTCGATGGGATGGCGGCAGAAATATTCACCCAGTGCCTCTGGATCGGTGGCGCGTTCTTGGGAGATAATATGCAGGCAACCGCCGAAACAAAGGGCGGGGAAAATCGCTGTGTTTCCTAAGTCGGCGGCGAAGGTGGAAACGGTAGCAAAACTGGCATCGGCTGGTAGGTTTAATTTTTCCTGAATGCTGTGCAGGTAATTGAGCAGTTGCCGGTGTTCGATCGCGACTCCTTTGGGGATGCCAGTGGAACCGGAAGTATAGATGACGTAAGCTAAATTGTCTGAAGAGGCGCGAGGGGTGTAAGATGCAGAAACAGTGGGAATGTCTGTATCGATGCAAACAATATTTGCCTGAGTTTTCGGCAAGCTTTCGATGAGCCGCTGTTGTACGAGCAAAACCTTCACCTGAGCGTCTTCTAGCATTAGGGCTTTGCGCTCTATTGGGGTCGTTGGATCGATGGGTAAATAGGCACCACCGGCTTTGAGTACGCCCAGCATTCCTAGGATTGTTTCTAAGGAGCGATCGAGGCAAATGCCAACAACGACCTCTGGTTCAACTCCCAAGTTTTGCAGGTGATGGGCGAGTTGATTGGCGCGATGGTTTAGTTCTCGGTAGGTGATTGTTTGGTTTTCAAAGATGACGGCAATGCTGTCTGGCGCGCGATCGGCTTGTTCTTCAAAAAGCTGGTGAACACATTTGTCTGTCGGGTAATCTTTCTGGGTTTGGTTGAACTCGACGAGAAGCTGGTGACGATCGCGATCGCTCAGTATGTCTACCTGACTGATAGCGACTTCTGGATTTTTGACTGTGCTTTCTAAAAGCGCCTGAAAGTGTTGTGACAAGTGCTTTATATCTGCCGCAGCAAATAAAGCGGAATCGTAGTGAAATTCAGCGCTTATGGAATTGCACAGGCGGAGGCAGGAGAGCTTGAGTTTGAATGGCTCTAGGCAGGCATCTTGCCGAACAAGGGAAAATGAAACGTCTGAATTACCATAGTTCTTAGGCTCTGCTTGGAAGTCAAAGCAGACGGGCCAAAAGCTGCTGCTTTTTTCGTTTTCTAGGATTTCTTCCCAGCTAAAATATTCTTGCCAGTTGTACATCTCGTGGAGATTAAGCTCAACTTGCTGCTTCAATTGTGAGAAAGTCAACTCGTCTTGCACTAGGCATCGTAGGGGTAAGTATTTGCACAGCAGCCCCAGAGAGTGTTCTAATTCTTCATATTTTCTGCCGTCTATCGCTACGCCGATTATCGGGTTTTGCTCTCTGGTAAGCCTCCAAATGAGAATTTGCCAGCAAGTCAGCAGGAAGGCAGAAATATCGCTTTTGTGCTTTGGGGCGATCGCTTCCAGGCTGTTCAACAAATCACCCGGAATTTCCACCCTTTCTACTAGCGGCAAAAATTCCGCTTCTGAATTCTTCTTTTCCCAAGGAAGCGTTAATAAATCCAAAGATTCAATGTTCAGCTTTCGCCAGTATTCTTGGCCGATTGCCATTTCTTCTGATTCGAGTAGCTCATTTTGCCACTCAGCAATATCGGCATATTGCATTGACTCATCAGAGAACTCTTCCCCGCCCGCACAGGCTGAGTAGGAAAGACTGAGTTCGCGGGTGAAATTTTTCAGGGTGGCACTATCTGCAATTAAGGCAGAGAAGTTCACCAGCAATAGCTGCTTGTTTTGCGCCAGAGTGACTAAAGAGAGATGCCAAAGTGGGCCGCGATCAAAATCAAAAGGAAGCAGGTTTAGTTGCTGAAAAAGCGCTGCAATTTTAGCCTCTTGTTCTTCAGGAGACAAACCGCTGAGATTGTATTCTGAGATAGGAACTTCACCAGTGCAGGCGATCGCTTGCAGGGGTAGTGTCATCCCAGGCAAGCAGTGAAAGCTAGTCCGCAGGATTTCGTGCCGATTTACGACATTTTGCAGCGCCCTTGTAAAAAGCTCTCGATCGAGGTTTCCGGTAATTAAAATTGCACCTCGAACGCGATAGGTCTGTTTAGGATTATTTTGCTGTAACTCCCACAGGTGCCGTTGCTGTGGAGAAAGTCTAAACCCTTCAATTGTTTCCTTTTGCATATCTACTGTTCCTTTCATGGGTCTAAATGTCTTGACAGCTAAACGGTTCTGCCATCCCGACAACAACTCGACGCGAACCAGAAAATGGGGTGCGTCCGTGCGCGGCTAGCATATTATCTAGCAGCAAGACATCTCCTTCTTCCCAAGGGAAAACTATCGTTTCTTGCTGATAGCAGCGACGAATTTCGTCTAATATAAAATCTTCAATGGGCGAGCCATCGCCGTAATAAGCATTGCGGGGTAAATCTTCCTGCTTGAAAGAAGTTAAAAGCTCTTTGCGAACGACGGGTTCTAGATTGGAAATGTGGAAGAGGTGAGCTTGATTAAACCACACCATTTCCTGCGTTTTTGGATGCCCAGCGACAGCTTGACATATTTGCCGAGTTCTCAAGCGATCGCCACTTTTCCATTCTAGCTCAATTCCCGCTTTTTTGCAATACTCTTCTACCTCAATTTTGCTATCAGTATTGAAGACATTTTGCCAGGGCAAATCTACGCCACCGCCGTAATTTCGCACATACATAACCTTTTTTTGGGCAAACTTTTCTCTAATATTTGAATCCAGGCTTTCAAACACTTTGCGGCTGTTAGCGATCGGAGTTTCTCCTCCTTGTTCGGCTTTTTTAACGCAGAAAAAAGCAATTTTCAGCGGCCAATTGCGAGAATAAGCCATTTCATTGTGCAACGGGATGAATTGCTCGGCAGGATACTCGGTGGAAGTGTAGATATTTCCGCTCACCAAGCTACGCGGAGTTGAGCGAAAAGAATATTCCAACAAGTCGCCAGCAAGAGTTTGAATAAACTGCTCGAAACCATTCACCCCGCCGACTTCAAAGCCTCGAAAAAGTATTCCTCCGTGGTTCCATAACTGTGTTTCAATTGATGAGCGATTGTTCTGTGCCCAACCCGCGAGATTTAATTTTTCTACTGTTGGCTGAACAACTAGAGGTAGAAGGTTTTCGGGCTGGAGGTAGGCGGTTTTGACTAATTCCTCTGAGGATAGGCTGACGGCTTTGCGCCTAACCAATCCTAACTTTTGGGAATTGAGATTCTTTGTTTCTGTATTTGTCATAGTTTTTGGTTTGGTGAAAAAATTATCTCTTTTTCCCGAAAAAACCTGAGAGATTGAGATCAAATCCGTTAGCATCGGAACTATTCATCTCTCTGTTCTCTTCCTCTGCGTTCTCTGCGTACTCTGCGGTTTAATCATTCCAATGCAACCGGAATTGATATGAGCCATCATTTTCAACTTTTCATAACTTTGCGTTTAGCCATTTTTAATTTTTGAATTCCCGAAAGATGAATTTGTTTTTGCTGTTCAATTTGGTGCTGCCTTTCTGCTTCGGCAAGAATTTCTGCCAACTCGTCGATCCTGATATCTGGCTGGATGACTACCTGGTTGAGAAGGATTTGAAAACCTCTCACCATTCGGGCAAAAGTCGCAGCCTCAAATAAGTCTGTTTTGTACTCAAATAAGCCTTGGATTCCTTCTGAAGTCTCCCAGAGAGTGAGGCTTAAGTCGTGTCTCGACATACCGACATCGGATTCCAGAATGCTCAAGGTCAAACCAGCTAACTCCAGGGGTGGCATGGGTGCATTCTGGAGTACAAACCACACTTGAAACAGCGGGTTATAGCTGAGATTTCGCTCCGGCTGCAATTGCTCGACGAGCTTTTCAAAAGGGACATCCGGGTGAGCGTAAGCTGCTAACGCTACCTCGCGTGTTCGACCGAGTAGTTCGCGGAAAGTAGGATTACCTGCGGTGTCAATTCGCAGCACTAAAGTATTGACAAAAAATCCAATCAGCTCCTCTAATTCCAGGCGGTTGCGATTGGCAATGGGAGAGCCAATCGCGAGGTTATCCTGCTTTATTTGGCAGGATAGCAAGGATTGAAATGCTGCCAACAAGGTCATAAATAGGGTGACATCTTGTTGCTGGGCGAGGGTTTTCATCCTTTCAGTTAAAGAAGCAGAAACCACAAAAGATTGCTGCGATCCTCGGAAAGTTTGCACGGGAGAGCGCGGCCTATCAGTTGACAGCACAGCTAAACCGCCTCCCAATTGCTGTTTCCAATAAGCGAGCTGTTTTTCTAATTTCTCTCCCTGGAAATGCTGCCGCTGCCAACTGGTGAAGTCGGCATACTGCACGGGAAGTTCGGGCAGCGGAGAGGGTTTGTCAGTGGAAAAAGCTTCATAAAGTGCGGCCACTTCTCGCACCAAAACCCCCATAGACCAACCATCAGAAATAATGTGGTGTATCGTCAGCAGCAACACATATTCTGCCGAACCAAGTTGCAGGAGAGTGCCACGCAGTAAGGGATCTCGCGTTAAATCAAAGGGGCGTTGGGCTTCTTCAAGAGTACGCTGCTCAATTTCAGCTTGCTGCTCAGTTTCTGGTAAATGTTGCAAGTTTACCACCGACAAAGCGAAATTTAAGGAAGAAGAAATCAGTTGGACAGGTTGCTCGTCTACTTCTGCAAAAGCAGTCCGTAAAACTTCGTGACGCCGGACAATTTCATTGAGTGTTTGTTGCAGTGCTGATAAATTTAATTGTCCTTGCAAATGCACAGCAGCAGGAAGGTTGTAGGCAGGGTTTTCGGGAGACAATCGATCGAGGAACCACAGCCGTTGCTGGGCAAAAGAAAGGGGCGCATAATTTTGCTGCGATCGCCTGGGAATGCGCTTAGATTGCTCAGCCTGTACGGCCTCTTTGCCCAATGCTTTGAGAAGGAGCGCTCGCTTCTGGGGCGAGAGGTTTTTCAGTCGTTCTGAACGATTAGTAGACATCATAATTCACCTCCTCGCAGTGGTCGCTGTTTGTGATAGTTAAGGAAAGCTTTGCTGCTATTTTTAGCTGGTCGTTTAAAACAAAATTGATATCTGCTTCAGTGGTGAGGGGGTTGGCAAGGACGACTCGAAAAGCAACAATGGGAACGGTTTTGCCATAACAGGTGTTTTGCAAGGTTGTTCGCGATACGAAGGTGTGGCCGGCTCGCCGCTGGACTTCCTGAAGGCGCTCGTTAAATTGATTAATGAAGTGGTTGTCTGCTTCGGCCAGTTGTTTTTTGGCGGCTTTTTCCCTGAATGTTTCTGGAATGTAGCGGTATAAAAGAATATTAATTTCTGGTTCTAGCAGCAATTCAAATGCTAGATTTTCCCGAATTAAATTAGCCAAGTGCTGCGTTTTATGGATGCCTGCATCTATCAAAAACTCATAGCCTTGATGGCCGATGATATTCAACGCTGCTTGCAAGAACAAACTCACACCTGGTCGAGAGCCTTCGAGAGAGCGCTTACCTAGATCGATGGAATCTTTTCGCACCGTGTAGGGCGCGTGTTTTTCAATAACTTTGGCGGTTTGGGGATTGCGGAATAAAACCAGGCCAATTCCCATTGGCAAATACATTTGTTTGTGTCCATCTATGGTGACGGAATCTGCTAGTTGAATACCTGCGAATTTGTGTCGGTGACGCTCGGAAAAAAGCACGGGGCCACCCCAAGCGGCATCGACGTGAAAGTGAGCGTTTGCTTCTTGCGCGATCGCCGCTATTTCTGGAAGCGGATCGATACTTCCCGAATCCGTGCTGCCTGCAACACCGATAATTGCCAGAATGTGCAGATTGCGATCGCGGCATTCGGCTACAGTTTGGCGCAGCGCTGCCAAATCCATACGGTGATTGGAATCGGTGGGAATTTTTAGGAGATTGCGATCGCCAATGCCTAATAAACCGGCAGCCTTTTCAAAAGAATAGTGCATCAAACTGGAGCCGATTATCACCATTCCCTTGTAGCCGTAAAACTCTAAAGCTGCGTACAAGCCTTCTTTTTCAATGCCGCTAAAGTTATTTTTTGGCCCTAAAGAAGCGTTGCGAGCGCACCACATAGCTGTGATATTAGCTAGGGTGCCGCCCGTTGTCATGATACCGAGCGTGCTGTCACTTTTTTGAATGTGCTGGTTATAAAAATCCTCAGAAAAATCGTAAATTAATCGGTGCATCATTGCCAAAGTCTGGCGCTCGCAGGGGCTTAAAATTTTGGCCGTTTCCATCTTGACTAAATTTTGATTCATCGCGATTAAAAGCTTCGCGATCGGGCGCACAAAATAGGGAAGTGCGCTCGTCATGTGACCGATATATCGGGGCGAAGAGGTGTGAATGGAATGGGCAACGAGGGTTTGGGTCAAATCATCGATATAATTACCAACATCTGTAGGAAGGGCGGGAATTTTGTTTTCCGTAAACTGCTGAATAATTAACTCTAAGTCAATATATGTACTAGCGGTTTTTGCGTACAAAAAGTCTTGAACTAGGGCAGAAATTCGCTCCTCCATTGCTTCTTCTGCCAAAAATGACTTTTCTGAGGCACTGAATAGCTCCATTAACTTTTCTTCAACTGGGGTAATAGAGGCTTTTAATGGCTCCATTACATCGTGAGAATTTTGGGCTTTTACTGTTAGTTTATTCATGCGAACTTATCCTGTTATATCAAATCCGTTAGCATCGGAATCATTCATCTCTCTCTTCCCTTTCTCTGTATCCTCTGTGTCCTCTGCGGTTTAATCATTCCGATACAAGCGGAATGGATATTAAATGGGATTTTTAAATCTCCAATTCCCCACCTAACCCTTAAAAAGCAAAGGGGTTTTTGTGTTTTTTTAGCCACCCGATGTTTACTCAGTCAGCATCACAGTTTGTGCTGACTCTCCCTCACTCTTTTCTAAGAAATCGAGCAATTTATCTATCTGGTTAGCATCGGCATTGGCCAGAATTTCTTCCTCGATTAGTTCAGCTAAATTCCGAATGGTGGGAGCGGCAAAAAAATCGCACATCGCTAACTCTACCCCAAAGCACGATCGCACTCGCGATATTAACCGTGTTGCCATCAGAGAGTGACCGCCGAGGTCAAAAAAGTTTTGGTTACTTCCTACTTTTTCTAGCCCTAAAAGAGCAGTCCAAATCTCAGCAATTTCTTCCTCTGTGGGCGTTTGTGGCTCAGTGAAGGCTGTTTCATCAGAAACGCGATCGCACCTTTGAGATAAGGCGAGGCGGTCAATTTTTCCGTTGGGCGTTAGTGGCAGCGCATCTAATAGCACAAAAGCTGAAGGCACCATGTAATCGGGCAGTTTGTGCTTCAAGAATGAACGCAGTTCGGAAATAAGTTCTGGGTGCTGATTTCTGAACCCTGAGTTATGAACTAGGTAAGCGACTAGGCGTTGACTGCCCGGTGCATTTTCTTGAAGCAAAACAGCAGCGGTGGACACAGAAGAATGTTGAGAAAGTGCTGCCTCTATTTCTCCGAGTTCGATGCGGAAACCGCGAATTTTTACTTGGCAATCGCCACGGCCCAGAAATTCTATACTACCATCCGGCAGGTAACAACCAATATCGCCTGTTTTGAAAAAAAGTTTTTGATGAGAGTTACCGACAAAATCTAATTTTTCTTGCCCAAACGGATTAGAAATGAATTTCTCCGAGGTTAATTCGGGGCGGTTTAAGTAGCCCTGGGCTAATCCATCGCCGCCGACGTAAATCTCGCCGGGAATTCCTATGGGAACGGGCTGCAAATTGCGATCGAGCAGGTAAATTTGCGTATTGGCGATCGGGCGACCGATTGGCACTTTCTCGACACAGTGAGTTGCATCGTACCACGTCACGTCCGCAGCTACTTCCGAAGAGCCATAAAGATTGATTAATACCCGCTGGGGCATCTGCTCTCGAAATTGCTGGCAAAGTTCCACCGGCAGAGTTTCTCCGCTGCAAATCCAATAGTTTAATTGAGGCAAACGCCTGTCTAAATCGGGGAAGGAATCTAAGATAGCGCGCAACAAAGAAGGAACCAAAACCAGTCGCGTTACATTTTGCTTTGATAAGGTTTGAAGGAATTGGTTAATATCTTTGACGGCTCGATCGGGAATAATGACAGTGGGCAACCCATGCAGCAAAGGAGCAAAAATTTCCCAAACCGAATCGACAAAATTTAAGGACGTTTTTTGACAGCAAATATCTGCTTCTATAAAAGGGTAGGGGTTCCAAAAACAGCGATTGACTGTGCCTCGGTGGGTGCCGAGTACGCCTTTGGGAGTGCCTGTCGAGCCGGAAGTGTAGAGGACGTAAGCGAGGTTTTCGGCTTCTACTTTAACAGCGGGGTTGCGATCGCTCTGGCGGGAAATTTCCTGCCATTCGGCGTCGATACAGACGACTTTAGCGCTGTGTTCGGGGAGGGTTTCTAGGAGGTTTTTTTGAGTCAAAAGCACCGGAACTTTTGCGTCGGCCAGCATGAAGGATCGGCGTTCTTGGGGATAAGCAGGATCGAGAGGAACGTAAGCGGCACCTGCTTTTAAAATGCCCAAAATCGCTACTAGCATCGAGAGCGATCGCTCTAAGCAAATTCCCACCAAAACTTCGGGTTTTACACCTAGAGATTGCAGGTAATGCGCGATTTGGTTGGCTTTGGCATTCAATTCGCGGTAAGTCAATTGTTCATTTTCGCAAATTGCAGCCACTGCATCTGGGGTTCGCTCTGTTTGTGCTGCAAATAATTCGTGAATTGAGGAATTTTTTGGGTAATCCGCTTGGGTGTTGTTCCACTGGACAAGTAATTGTTGTTGTTCAGGGGCGCTTAATAAGGATAAATTGGATAGTTTTTGGTGAGGATTGGCAGCCATTCCTTCCAGTAAAGTTTGCAGGTGTTTGAGCATCCGCGCGATCGCACTGTCCTCAAAGTAGCTACGATCGAAAATAATTTTCAGCGTCAATTCCGCACCGGGCATCGCCATCACCGTTAGAGGATAATTCGTTGTTTCCAAGGAGCGAATATTCTCTACTTTTAAGTTGTGAATCTTCTCCTGCAAAGAAGCATCCGAGGGATAATTCTCAAAAACGACAAAACTCTCAAATAAAGGTAAACTCCGAGGAACTTCGCTCCATCCCTGTACCTCAACGAGGGGGGTAAACTCATACTGCCGCGCCTCAACTTGTTGCGCTTGGAGTTCTTTCAACCAGGATAAAATACTATCCTGTGGGTTAATTTTTACGCGCACTGGCAGAGGATTTACGAACAGTCCCACTACCGATTCAGCACCCATTAACTCTGGCGGTCGCCCGGAAACAACCGTACCAAAAACTACATCTTCCTCGCTGCTATATCGGCTCAAAAGTAGCGCCCAAGCTGCCTGTACGAGGGTATTTAATGTTAGCTGATGCTGGCGCGCTGCAGATTGCAGTGCGGCGGTGGCTGTTGCAGAAAATATCACCTGCTGTTCGCCACTACTTTCTAAACGGTTTCCCGCGACAATATTGCATCGGGCGATCGCAGTTGGAGCTGCAAAACCTTTGAGAGTTTGCCGCCAAAATGACTCAGCCGCAGATAAATCTTGCTGGTGCAGCCACGCGATGTAATCCCGATAAGGGCGAGGGCGTTTGAGGTGCAATTCCTCGCCCTGGGAGAAGGCTTGATAAAATGCAAAAACTTCCTCAAGCACGATCGCCAGCGACCACCCATCTAAAACTAAGTGGTGGTGGCTCAAAATAAACTGAAAAGTATCTGTTTCTAACTGCGCCAGTGCAATGCGAATCAAGGGAGCTGATGTCAAGTCAAAGCCCTGCTCTCGATCGGCTTTTAGGAACATTTCTAGCTGCTGTTGTTGTTCCGACGCAGAGAGCGATCGCCAGTCCATCTGCTGCCAAGATAATGCAGCCTGCTTGCGTACCGCTTGCACGGGTTCTTTCAAATTTTCCCACACGAAACAAGTCCGCAAAATGGGATGTCGCTCTACAACTTTTTGCCAACTATTTCTAAATGCAGAAACATTGAGATCGCCGCGCAATACGCACAGCAGTTGCCCGAAATATACGCCCGATTCTGGCTGGTAAAGAGAATGAAAGAGAATGCCCTGCTGCGCTGGGGAGAGGGGATAAAAATCTTCGATATTGCCTTTGATCATATTAAAGCTCTCCCAAAATTGCGGTAATGTTATCTAAATCGTCCTGGCCCCACTGGCTCCACTTAAACTCTGCAAAGTCAGAAGGAGTGCAGCCGCCGGCGTCGGGGGACTGACAGTATTGAATTAGCGATCGCAGCGATTCTATAAAGCCCGTTGCTAAATTTTCAATGCTTTCTCGTCGGTGAATGCTTTCGCTGTACGTCCAATCTAATTGCAGCTTGTTGCTGACAATAAATCCGTTAATTTCCAGCAGGTAACGTCGATTTCCGCGCGGGCTGCGAAGGGGGCCACTAGGCTCGGAGGACAGCATGAATAAAGAAGATTTCGGCAGCACTTGGTCAAACTGTCCGAGATAGTTAAAGCTTACCTCAGCTTGCGGCAATTTGTGCAAATTTTTAGCAGTTTCTGGGTTTAAATATCGTAAGATACCGAAGCCAACACCGCGATTTGGTACTGCGCGTAACTGCTCTTTCACTGATTTGATGGCAGAGCCTAGATCGGAATGTTTTTCTGAATTTAACAGGACAGGAAAAACTGCTGTAAACCAGCCGATTGTGCGCGACAAATCTACTCCCTCAAATATATCTTCGCGCCCGTGACCTTCTAAGTCCAGTAAAAGTGAGTTATTGCCAGTCCAGCGTGCAAATGCTTGACCTAAAGCAGTTAGCAATACATCGTTAATTTGCGTGCGGTAAACGGCAGGTACTTCTTGTAAGAGCAGTTTTGTTTCTTCAACACTCAAAGCAACGGATACTGTTTTTTCAGATGCAACTAAATTAGCTGCTGTGGGGAAATCTATTGGCAAGCTAGAAGTTGGTTGATGAGAAAGGGCGAACCAGTAATCGAACTCTCCCTGCAATTCGGGCGATCGCGCCCACTCCTGCAAGCGTTCTGCCCACTGCTTAAATGAGGTTGTTTTGGGCGGTAGCGCGGCTGTTTCGCCGCCACTAATTTGCCCGTAAGCTGTCTGAAAATCCTCAATTAAAATTCGCCAAGAAACAGCATCAACCGCTAAGTGATGAATGGCCAATAACAAGCGATTTGGCTGATGTTGACCCAAGTCAAATAGGGCAGCGCGAAGTAATGGCCCCTCTGACAAATTTAAACTGGCTTGCAACTGAGTGGCAGCATTTTGGAAAGCGGCTTCTCGCTCCTCTGGAGGTAGCGACGACAAATCAATGCAGGTAAACGGAGCAACCTCGTCAGGGCGAGCGATCGCCTGCTGCCAGCCCGATTCTCCTGGCACAAAACGCAGGCGCAGCGCGTCGTGGTGCTTCAGCAATTCCTGCAAAACTGACTCAATTAATGCAGGTTCGAGAGGTTGCTGCAACTCTAAAAGCACCGCCTGATTCCAGTGGTGCGGATCGGAGAGATTTTGCTCGAAAAACCATTGCTGAATCGGTGTCAGAGGAACTTCGCCAATGATTAATCCCTGTTCCGATTGTGGGGTCCCAGTTGTATCGGCGACGGTGGCTAACTGTGCAATAGTTTGGTGCTGAAACAGTTGTTTTGGTGTAAGTCGCAACCCCCCTCGATTGGCTTGAGAAATTACTTGAATGCTGAGGATAGAATCGCCGCCCAATTCAAAGAAATTGTCGTCAATTCCCACTTGTTCTAACCCCAATACTTGCGCCCAAATTTCCGCTAGGATTTTCTCAATAGCCGTGCGAGGCGCGGCGAATGCCTCTTCGAGTTCTGGCCGATCGCGATCCGGTGCAGGTAGTGCCTTGCGATCGACTTTGCCGTTGTTTGTTAAAGGCAGCGCCTCCAGCGTCACGAAAGCAGCAGGCACCATGTATTCCGGCAATTTTTGTTTCAGAAAGCAGCGGAGTTCGTGAATCAGTATTGAATGCTTATTTTGTGCTGCTGAGTTAGCAATGATATAAGCTACCAAGCGCTTATCGCCCGGTACATCTTCTCGCACTACAACCACAGCCTGGGTGACATCTGGATGCTGTCCTAGCGCTGCTTCAATTTCTCCTAACTCGATGCGGAAACCGCGCACTTTTACTTGGTGGTCAATTCGTCCCAAGTATTCAATATCGCCATTTGGCAGATAGCGAGCTAAGTCTCCCGATTTGTACAAGCGCGCTTTCAAACTGTCATTAAAAGGGTTCGGAATAAACCGATCGACCGTTAATTCTGGCTGATTGAGATAGCCCCGCGCGATGCCAGCACCACCAACGTAAATTTCCCCAGGGATGCCGATCGGAACGGGTTGGGAGTTGCGATCGAGCAGGTAAACTTGCAAGTCAGGAATTGGACGGCCAATAAGGCTGGCATTTTTACTTAAATCAGCGGCAGTCAGCGGCTGATAAGTGACGTGGACAGTTGTTTCTGTAATGCCATACATATTGACAAGTTGAGGGTGCCGATCGCCGTGCCGATCGAACCAAGGTTTTAAGCTTTGCAAGTCTAAAGCTTCCCCGCCAAAAATTACTAAGCGCAGGCTTAAATCTTCGCCAATTCCGACAGATTCTTCTGTTTTTATCAACTGGTAAAATGCAGAAGGAGTTTGGTTGAGAACTGTGACCTTTTCTTGGCATAGCAAGCTGTAAAAATCTTGGGGCGATCGGCTGACTGAATAAGGCACGATCGCAAGTCGCCCGCCGTATAGCAAAGCGCCCCAAATTTCCCACACTGAGAAGTCAAAAGCATAAGAGTGAAACAGCGTCCACACATCTTGCTCGTTGAAGTTGTACCGCGACTGGGTAGCAGTAAACAGGCGGACGACGTTTGAGTGAGGAACTAAAACGCCTTTGGGGATGCCAGTTGAGCCAGAAGTGTAGATGATATAGGCGAGATTTTCGGCAGTGGTGCCGCTGGCGGGATTTTCTTTGCTGTGTTGGGAGAAAGCACTTTTATCCCCATCGAGGCAAAGGATTTGGGCGCTACATTTGGGAAGGGTTTGCAACAACTTTTCCTCAGTCAGCAGCACATTTACCTGCGCGTCTTCGAGTATAAAAGCGAGGCGATCGCGCGGGTTGGCTGGATCGAGGGGAACGTAAGCGCCCCCGGCTTTGAGAATACCGAGAATGCCGATAATTGTATCGAGCGATCGCTCGACACAAATTCCCACCAAAACTTCTGGTTTAACGCCGAGTTGTTGCAGGTAATGCGCGAGTTGGTTGGCTCGTTCATTCAGCTCGCGGTAGGTGAGTTTTTGGTCTTCAAATACGACTCCAATGGCATCGGGAGTTCGCTCGACCTGCGCTTCAAATAATTGATGAATGCAGCGATCGCTCGAATAATCGGCGCGGGTATCATTCCACTCTACTAATAACTGATGCCGCTCTTTTTCCCCCAGCAACGGTAGCTCTTCAATCCGCCGCTCTGGGTTGGCAGCTATGCCCTCCAGCAAGGTGAGAAAATGCCCCGCCATCCGCCTAATAGTGACCGCATCAAATAAATCCGTACTGTATTCAAACTGACCGCTAATTTCTTCCTGCTTTTCTTCTAAATACAGCGTTAAGTCAACTTTTGCTGTCTGATTCTCAACATCTAAAAGAGTGAGATTTAGTCCGGCGATTGACTCGGCAGCAACAGGTGGAGTTTGCAAAACAAAAGCGACTTGGAACAGTGGATTGTAGCTCAAATTTCGCTCGGGTTGCAACTCTTCAACCAGTTTCTCAAACGGCAAATCCTGGTGAGCGTAAGCTTCTAAACTCACCTCCCGAATGCGATCGAGCAACTGCCGAAAAGTGCGATCGCCTGACAAATCAGTTCGCAATACCAAAGTATTGACAAAAAACCCGATTAGCCCTTGAATTTCCGCTCGGTTGCGGTTGGCGATGGGAGAGCCAACGGGGATATCTGCCTGTCCTGTATAGCGATAGAGCAACGTTTTAAAGGCTGCTAGCAGCGTCATAAACAGGGTGACATTTTCCTGGCGGCTGAGCTTTTTGAGGGCTTCCGTTAGCGTTTTCGGGATGAGGAATGATTCTTTCGCGCCCCGATAGGTTTGCACCGGGGGACGGGGGCGATCGGCTGGCAATTCCAGCAAGGGGGGAGCGCCACTAAGCTGTTTTTTCCAGTAGTTAAGTTGAGTTTGCAAGCGATCGCCCGCAAGCCATTCCCGCTGCCAAATAGCAAAATCGGCGTACTGTATGGAAAGTTCGGGAAGTGGGGATGGTTTGCCAATAGAAAACGCTTCGTAAAGTGCTGCTAATTCTTGCAGAAATACTCCGATTGACCAGCCATCAAAAATAATGTGGTGTAGCGTCAGCAGCAAGACATATTCCTCAGCATCTAACTGTAGCAAACTAGCTCGCAACAGCGGCCCTTTGGTTAAATCAAAAGGTTGGCTAGCTTCTTCTGCCGCCAGTTGTTTTACTTTTTCTTCTCGCTCAGTTTTCGCCAATTTTTGCAACTCTAAAACTTGCAGCCCGAAATTAAATTTCTGACCAACCACCTGCACAGGTTGACCGTCTACAGTGGCAAATGTAGTCCGCAAAGCTTCGTGACGGCGCACAATTTCCTTCAAACTTAGCTCTAGCACTACTACATTTAGCCTGCCTTTTAGTAACACAGCCGCCGGAAGGTTGTAAAAAGGGTTTCCCGGTTCAAATTGGTCAATAAACCACAGTCTTTGCTGGGCAAAAGAGGTGGGAAATGCAAATACTTCTTCTTCCGCAGTATTTGCCGAATCGCGAGTATCTGTTGGAGGTTTTTCGGAAAAATGCACCGTCATTGGATTAGTAACTGATAATTGGTAATTGGGATTGCAGCCGATATTTAGGGATTGGTTATGAGTTATTGGCTGCTAACCTATGACTCATCACTGATTTGTGGTTAGCGCAAAGATGACAGTTTCATGCGGTACGCCGATCGCGAAACGGGCGCGATCGCGGGTTCTTCAACTGTCGCGTTTTTGTTTTTGGCTGCAGAAATATTTTCTGCAAGTATGGCGAGCGATCGTCCTGCAAAAATATCGCACAAAGGCAATTCTATCTGACAAGATTCTCGTATCTTTGCTGCTAATTGAATTGCCAGCAGGGAATTTCCTCCTAGTTCAAAAAAGTTCTCGGCAATGCTTAACTGTTCGATGCCGAGAACCTCACAGCAAATTCTCGCTAACATTGCCTCAATAGGCGTGCGCGGTGCGACAAAAATCTTTGCTTCTGGAATTGCGGCATCCGGTTCGGGCAGTGCCTTGCGGTTAACTTTGCCGTTCGCCGAAAGCGGCAGCGCGTCCAGAACTATAAATGCAGACGGCACCATATAATCTGGCAGTTTTTCGCTCAGAAATTGTCGCAATTCTTCAACCGCAGGGGCCGCGTTTTGTTGTGGAACGATATATGCTACTAAGCGCTTTTGACTGTGATTTTCTCCGAATGCGGTGACAATGGATGCTTTGACTGCTGGGTGCTCGTTCAAAGCAGCTTCAATTTCTCCTGCTTCGATGCGGAATCCTCGAATTTTAAGGCGGAAATCTTCTCGTCCTAAAAATTCGATGTTGCCGTCAGGGAGGAAGCGCCCTAAATCTCCCGTTCGGTACAAGCGATCGCCCGTGACGGGGTGCGTGAGGCAACTGGCGCGAGTTTTTTCTTCATTGCGCCAGTATCCTTTTGTCAGCCCAACTCCGGCACAGCACATCTCGCCGGCAACCCAGACGGGACAGTCTTCCAGCCTTTCATTCAAAATGTAATAGCGTGTATTGGCGATCGGCGATCCGTAGGGAATGCTCTTCCAAGAAGGGTCAACAGTTTCTACCGGATACCAGATGTTCCAGAGAGTGGTTTCAGTTGGTCCGCCAACGCTGACAACGCGACATTCTTTGACGATCGCCCTTAACCTCTCAGGCAGCGTTATCGGTATCCAATCTCCGCCGAGAAACGCCCAGCGCAAGCACTCCGGCAACACCTCAGAACGTCCGGCAGCGTAATCGAGCAGCATTTCCATCATCGGCGGAACCGAGTTCCAAATGGTGACGCGCTCTTTTACCATCAATTCGGTCCAGTGAGCCGGGTCTAGCCGTTGTGCGGCATCGGGAATGACGATCGCTCCCCCGGCCGCTAGGATGCCGAAGATATCGTAAACCGACATATCGTGGTGCAGTGCGGTGACTGCTATCGCGCGATCGCACTCGGCCACATTAAACACTTGGTTGGTCTGAGCGATCGCATTGACTGCACCGCGGTGCGCGATCGCCACGCCTTTCGGCAAGCCAGTTGAGCCGGAAGTGTAAATCACATAAGCTAAATCTTCCGGTTCCTGCACCGCCACTAAAGGTTCGCGGCTTTCTGCAGCCAATTCGTCGGTATCGAGACAAATTCGCCGCACATTTTCCGGCCATTCCAATCGCTGATTTAACTGAGATTGCGTCAAAACAATCTCAACTTCGCCATTTTCCAGCAAATACCACAGCCGTTCTTTTGGCAGCGCCGCATCTACGGGCAAATAAGCAGCCCCGGATGCCAGAATGCCGAGCACAGCGACGATTTGCTCCCATCCTTTTTCCATGACGACGGCAACCAATTGGTTGGGGCGAGCTCCCAGCTTCCGCAAGCGATGACCGACTTGATTCGATCGCCGGTATACTTCCTCGTAGGTGAGGGTACGATCGCGCGTAATGACGGCGGGTTCGTGCGATCGCGAGGCGACTTTCTCAGCAAACAATTCGTGCAGCAATCCATCAGGAATCGGTGCTTCAATGCTGTTAGCAAAAGCTTGCTGAAACGAAACGGTTTCTTGCCAAGTTTCCTCTTCGTTAGCGAGGCGCT
Source organism: Microcoleus sp. Pol14D4 (assembly GCF_036701245.1). NCBI lineage: Bacteria > Bacillati > Cyanobacteriota > Cyanophyceae > Oscillatoriales > Microcoleaceae > Microcoleus > Microcoleus sp. Pol14D4. The sequence continues at coordinate 59,093 of NZ_JAUBQM010000009.1, read as the reverse complement.
GCAACAGGCGACAATAGGCGTCAAACATATCGTCAATCATCCCTGGCGGGAAGAGTTCTTCCACGGCATCCCAGCTAAAAGACAGCCCCTGAGCGGTTTCGGTAAATTGCGCGTCAATCCAAACTTGCGGAGTTTGACCGATAATGTGAATCAGTTCTCCCAATTCTTGAATCAGAGAAAAGATAGAGGAATCTTCCCCTGGCGCGTTTTGCGGATCGATCGTAAACACGACTGGCATCAGCGCTGCGGTTGTACCTTGCGCTTGGGCGAGTTCTCGCAAAACGCGCACGCCGCTGACGTACTGGTGCTCTAAATCTTGCCAAAGCTGTTCTTGCAGTCGCTTAGCCCGTACTTCAAAACTCTCTCGCTTGGAGTTATCTATTTCTAGCAAAGTAAACGAGGCAAATTCTCCGATAATTTCCTCAACTTGAGAATGCAAAGGCAACCGATTAAAGCGCGGCACGTTGAGGGTAAACCGAGGCGTTTTGCTCCACAGAGACAGAACCTCCGCATAGGCGGCGAGCAATAAACCCGTAGGAGTGAGGCTGGCACGAGCTGTGCACGTTTTGAGGCGCTGCCAGGTTTGCAAGTCTAAGCGATCGCTCCAGCGTTTAAATCGCGGCTGCGTTAAGGAATTCGGCTGTTTGGCGAGGGGCAATTCCGGCGCTGGTGGCAGGGTTTTGAGGCGATTGCGCCAGTAATCTAAGGATTGCTGGTAAAATGGGGAGTTTTCTAAGGCGATCGCAGCTAACACGCAATCGCGGAAAGACAGTTGCAAGGGCGCGATCGCAGTATGGGGATTGCGGTAAAACTTGACCAAATCGCCAAACAAAATTTGAAAACTCCAGCCGTCTATGCACAAGGCGTCAATGCTGATGTGGAGGCGGATGCGGCGCTTATTAATTTTGGAAGCGCAAATCTCGAACAGCGGCCAGCGATCGAGCGGCAGCACTTGGTGGGAAAGGCGATCGCGAATTGCTGCGAGTTTTTCACCCGCAACCTCTGGAGCGAGCGATCGCAAATCCAAAACCTCAATTTTATAAGCGGGTACGTTTTCCAGAATTTGCTGCTTTCCGTTCGGAAGTACGATCGCCCGCAGCATATCGTGACGCTCTACAACTCGCTGCCACGCGAGGCTAAACCGCTCTAAATCTAACTCGTCGCTCTCAATTTCTACATAGCCGTGAATGGCAACATTGCCCATTTCAAAAAAGCTATTTCTCCCGATCCAGTACGCCTGCTGCATTTCGTTGAGCGGAAATGGTTGGTAGCGATTGTGAGGGTCGGGGGCGATCGCGGGCAGTGAAATCAGGGGTTCGGGCGACTGCTGGCTCTTAGCTTGTGCGATCGCAACTGCCAGACTGGCGACACTAGGGGATTGAAACAAGCAGCGCAATGATAGCTCGACGTGAAAGCGGTCGCGCACCTTGGCAATCAGTTGAGTTGCCAGCAAAGAGTGACCTCCCAACTCGAAGAAATTGTCATTGATTCCCACCTGTTTTAAACCCAGAACCTCCGCCCAAATCTCCGCTAATACTTGTTCTTCTAAAGTTTGAGGTGCGATAAAATCGGCGTTTGAGTTGTTGGTTTCCGGTGCGGGAAGTGCCTTAAAATCTACCTTGCCGTTTGGCGTTAATGGCATCGCTTCTAAAAACATGAAACTGGCAGGAACCATATAATCTGGCAGTTGTTCCCGGAGAAAAGAGCGCAGATTTTTAATCAGTGCAGAGTGCGTAGGGGCGGTGCCTCCGTGCCCGCCCGCGACTGCTGAGTTTAAAACGAGGTAAGCAACTAAGCGCTTACTGCCTGAATCTTCCTCATGCGCCAGAATGACTGCTTCTTGCACGTCTGGATGTTGGCTGAGTGTGGATTCGATTTCTCCTAACTCTATGCGGAAACCGCGAATTTTCACTTGGCGATCTGTGCGATCGATAAATTCTAAATTCCCGTCGGGAAGATAGCGGACTAAATCGCCTGTTTTGTAAAGGCGATCGCCTTGCAGGTTGCTAAAAATATCGGGAATAAATTTTTCTCGATTCAGATCCGAACGGTTGATATATCCTCTGGAAATGCCGGCACCTCCGATATATAATTCGCCGGGAATTCCGATGGGAACGGGTTGCAAGTTAGCATCGAGTACATAGGTGCGGGCATTTGGAATTGGACGACCAATCGGCAAGGTTTTTGGGGAGTTTTTAACCGCAGAGGGCGCAGAGGGCGCAGAGGGGAGAGAAGAAGAGAGAAAGTCGCACCACGTGGCGACAATTGTTGTTTCTGTGGGGCCGTAAGTATTGACAAGTCGTACTTTTTCTGAAACGCACTTTTGCCACTGATTCAGGGATGCTGAAAGTGCGGTTTCTCCGCCAATAATTGTCAAGCGCACTGAGGGGGGAAATTCTGCTTTTTCGGCGCTGAGTCTGGCAGTTAATTCGCGCCAGTAAGCTGTCGGCAAATCTAAGACGGTGATTTGCCATTCCCGGCATTTTTGCAGGAAGGAAGAAATGCTGTCTAACATGGAATTTCCGCGCAGTACCAAGGTGGCACCTTGCGTTAAACAGGGATAGATTTCTTCGGCGCTGGCGTCGAAGCTGAGGGAAGCAAATTGAAGAACGCGATCGCCTGCTTTAATGCCGTATTCGACACTGGCAGCCTGGGTATAATTTGCCAAAGATTGATGCTGCACCATCACTCCCTTTGGCTTGCCGGTAGACCCGGATGTATAGATGATGTAAGCGAGGTTTTCTGGCCCAACGGCGCTATCAGGGTTTGACTTATTTTGTTGAGCGATCGTCTGCCAGTCTGCATCTAAGCAAATCACAGAAATATTATTTTGGGCTGGCGTTTCTGCTTTTAATTCTGCTTGCGTTAGCAATACCCTAGCTCCAGCGTCTTCTAACATGAAGGCGAGGCGTTCTTTAGCATAGATGGGGTCTAGGGGCAAATAAGCGCCGCCTGCTTTTAATACGCCTAAAATTCCGACAATCGCATCGAGCGATCGCGCCATATAAACGCCGACTATCGCATCTGGTTTTACGCCGAAGGAGTGCAAATAATGGGCAAGTTGATTCGCGCGATCGTTCAGTTCTCGGTAGGTCAAACTTTGGCATTCAAATCGCACCGCAACAGCATCAGGTGTTTTCGCCACTTGCGCTTCAAACAAACGGTGAACGCACTCATTTTGGAAGTAATTTACCCCAGTATTATTCCACTCAAATAGAAGTTGCTGGCGTTCTGCTTCTGCAAGCATGGGCAAATCTGACACTCGTGCGGAAGAATTGGCAACGATGCCTTCTAATAAGTTCTGAAAGTGCCTCGCCATTCGCGCGATTGTAGCCGATTCAAATAAGTCTAAGCTGTATTCAAACCACCCTCTAATACCTGTTGCTGTGGCTTCTAATTCCAGGGTTAAATCGAAATTTGCTGTGCCGCTGTGAATCTGTTGGCAGTTCAGGCTTAAACCTGGCAATTCTAAGGCGAATTCGGAGGCATTTTGAAAGGCAAACATCACCTGAAATAAAGGCGAGTGACTTAAATCTCGATTCGGCTGCAATTCTTCTACCAACTTCTCAAACGGTACATCTTGATGCGCGTAAGCACCTAATGCAACCTCTCGCACTCGATTCAGCAACTCTCGAAAAGTTGGATTTCCGGTTAAGTCAGATCGCAGGACTAAAGTATTGACAAAAAATCCAATTAATGATTCGGTTTCGCTGCTGTTGCGGCTGGCAATTGGTGAACCGACGAGGATATCTTCTTGCCCCGTGTAGCGGTAAAGCAGTGTATTGAATGCTGCCAGCAATGTCATAAAGGGAGTAGTTTTTTCGCTGCGACTCAATTGCCTAATTGCCTCGGTTAAGTGTTCTGGCAATTCAAACAATTGCCGACCTCCCTTGTAACTTTGAACAGCGGGACGAGCAAAGTCGGTTGGTAAATTTAGAACCGCTGCGCTGCCACTTAACTGCTGCTTCCAGTAAGTAAGTTGAGTTTCTAATATTTCTCCCTGCATTTGTTGGCGCTGCCAAGTTGCAAAGTCGGCATACTGAATTGGCAGCGGTGGAAGCGAGGCTAAATTATTATTATAAAAGCCTTCATAAAATGCCGCTAGTTCCCGTAAAAATACGCCCAGAGACCAACCATCAAAAATGATATGGTGGGCGGATAAAAGCAGGGTATGTTCTGTTGGTGATAGACGCAGAAGTTTGGCATGAAGCAGATTTGGTTGAGTTAAATTAAAGGGCGATCGCGCTGCTTCTGCCGACAGTTTTTGCGCTTCTTTTTCACATTCCTCCGGGGAGCAACGGCTCAAATCTATCAGCGGTAATGGGAAACTTTTTGACTCAAAAATAACTTGTATCTGTTCTTTTTCCCCACCAGCAAACGCAGTTCTCAAAATTTCGTGCCGCTCGATAATTTTCTCAATACTTTGCCTGAGTGCTTCTGCATTAAGTTGCCCCGTCAACCGAACCGCACCGCAGAGGTTGTAGAAGGGGTTTCCCGGCTCCAATTGGTCGAAGAACCACAAGCGCTCTTGGGCAAAAGACAGGGGGATGTTTTGCAGGCGAGAAACTGGCTGGATAGACGCAGTTTTCGGCGCTTCTGGCAATTTTTCTAAAATTTTTGCTGCCAGTTGAGCAAGGCTTAGTTTCTGGAATAAGTCTTCTATTGATAAAGCTATTTTTAGATCGGTTTCAATCTGATTTTTTAATTCAAACACCGCCAATGAATCGAAACCCAAATTACTAAAAGCCTGTGTCGATTGGATTTGGGAAAGGCTGACTTTCAGCACCCTGGCTACCTGCTGTCGCAAATAGGTTTCTAACTGTGCCTGCCGTTCTTCTAACTCTGCTGATAGCAGCATTTCTCGCGTCAGGCGATTCTCTATTTCAACAACATCAGATATCTCTAAAACGCTACTGGCGACCACTTCCAAATTGTCAGCTAGAAAGTCAGCACAGGCGGCGCGACGTTGAATTTTACCGCTGGTCGTTTTGGGAATGCTTCCGGGCTTAATCAGCACTACTCCATAAACTTGCACTTCATATTCTCGAGCAATGCGTTCGCGGATGGCGCTGATAATTTCCTCGGCATGATCCGGCGCTTTGCGAGATTGTAATTCTTGCACGATAACGAGCTGTTCTTCGCCTGCGACTTCCACCGAGAATGCCGCGATCGCCCCTAGCCGCAAACTGGGATGGCTGCGTTCTGCCGTTCTTTCTATATCTTGGGGGTAAAGATTGCGGCCTCGGATGATAATCAAATCTTTGAGTCGCCCCGTAATAAACAGTTCTCGATCGCGTAAAAAGCCTAAATCTCCAGTTCGCAAAAATGGCCCTTCCGTGGTATCTGAAAGATATGCTTGAAAGGTTTTTTCTGTCTCTTCTGGGCGATTCCAATAGCCTCGCGCAACTGTTTCGCCAGCTACCCAAATTTCTCCGACTTCGTGCGGCTGGCATTGTGTCAGAGTTTCGGGATTGACGATCGCAACTTTAGTGCCAAATTCAGGGAAACCGCAGCCGACTAAAGTTCTTGCACCCCCCTCGCCTTCCAAAACTTCTACAATGCGATTATTTTCCAGCGCCCCAGCGTCAACAGGTAAGAAAGTCGGTGTTTCCCCACTGCGAACCGTGGCAATTTTTAGCGTAGTTTCTGCCATTCCGTAAGCAGGACAAAACGCATCTGCCTGAAAACCGCAGGGCTCAAAAGCTTTGGTAAATCGCTCTAGGGTTTCTTTGTGGATGGGTTCTGCGCCGTTATATGCCACGCGCCAACTACTCAAATCGAGCATTTTTTCGCCATCGCCCAAGATTTTGCTGATTTTGCTAGCACACAAGTCGTAAGCAAAATTTGGTCCGCCGCTGTGGGTAGCTTTGTATCGCGAAATCGCTTCCAACCAGCACATCGGGTTCTGAATAAACGCCGCTGGTGGCATGAAGTAAGAGGGAATTCCCAGATACAAAGGTTTGAGCAATCCGTCAATTAACCCCATGTCGTGAAAGTGGGGGAGCCACGTTACCGCAACGCTTTCGGCATCGTGGTCAAAGCCTCGGTCAATGTATTCGATGTTGTACAAAACGTTGGCGTGGCTCACCATTACGCCTTTGGGGGTGGAGGTTGAGCCTGAAGTGTACTGAAGATAAGCCACTTCGTCGGGATGGATGGGTGGCTGCTGCCACTTTTCGCCGTCACCGGCAAGAATCTCTGCTGTCAGCCAGCGCAGCCCTTTGAGTTCCGGCGCTTGTTCGCATAGCTGCTCTAAATTTTCCAGGTGTCGCGCGGGAGCGATCGCAACTGTTGCTCCTGCATCTAGGGCGATCGCGCTAATTTTCGCTAAATTCCGTTTCAGTTTCGGCGGATAGAGGGGAACCGCGATCGCTTTGGCGTACAAGCATCCAAAAAAGGCGGCGAGATAGTCCAATCCAGGCGGGAAAAGCAGTAAGGCTCGTTCGCCAGTGACTCCCAATGTCTGAAGTCGCACGGCGTGCGATCGGGCGATCGCGTCTAACTCTCGATAAGTCAAACTGGCGGTTTCAGCTTTTCCGTCTGACAGAAATGTATATTTCTGCTCTGGTTGGTGTAATGCTCTGTTTTGCAGGAGTTCTACTAAATTCGTAGAACTTTCGGTGAGTTGGTCTCCCTTAATGCTTGCGTCGCTCATCGATTCTTTTTACCTATAAATCTTGTTTGCAGTACGCCAACCAGTTCCGCCAAATTCTTTCCACATAGACGTTCTGTGAACAGTTGTCGGGCGTTACGAGTCTCCCATCAGCGCGTTTGAGTCTTCAATCCGGGTATTAGCGCTTGTTTTCACGTTTTTTGTCGATCGGGCTGTTCGGCAATGGCTCCGGGGCGATTTCAGTCCGAGCCAGCTTCGATATCAGCTTCAGGGGCTTTACGGCTATCGACTTTAAGCATCCTATGCTAGATGATATTTATTGTCAAGAGCTGTTGAGAGATTTATTGACTCCTCTCATTCCCTATATGAGAATCTTTTCTAACTTTTGCCATAGCATTTTAGGCGGTAGTTTGTCTAGCCCTGACAAAAAACCATAATAATCAAGTGGCGTCTCACTAGAGTGAGGGGTTTAACCCCCTATATTGAAATGCAATTAGTTTTCATTAGTTAACTCTTGACAGATGCAAGTGCTCTGTTATCTAATTAAGGCACTTTCTCATTAAGACCCCAGCGACTACTTCCTTTAACCGAGGAAGGTGCCAACCGCGGGCGATCGTCGAGAGCGCCACCGGACTGAGGCGATCGCCCTCACGCGCCTCCTGCATTCCCAGACAAAGGCCACTAGCGACGGGAGAATCGGCTCGAACTGCTCCCGACAACTGGGTCGTATCTTCCGCAGGTCAGTTTTAGGAGCCAGAGAACAGCAGCAACGCTGCCACAAATCATGTTGTGCAAGCAACGCAAACCACATATCCGAAGTTCGATTAATTGTTGATTAAAGAGTAATGAATAGATCGCAGAAATTACTAAGCAGCCTTGGGCTGGCAGGAGTCGTGTCGGCGTTAGTCGCTCAGCCGGCGTGCGCTTCCAACATCGCGCAGGTGACAGGCGTTCGCCTCAATCCCACGTCAGAAGGCATTGAAATTATCCTAGACACTGAAGATGGAAGGCCCCTACAAGTTTTCAGCGCCAGCTTTGGCGAAACTTTACAAGCTGATGTCATCACCGCTCAACTGCGATTGCCGGGGGGAAATGAGTTTCGTCAAGACAAGCCGGCGGCGGGAATTGCTTCTGTCACCGTTACTCCTTTAGATAACAACAGCATCCGAATCAAAGTCATTGGCGAAAGGGGCCAACCAGTGGCACGGGTGATTCCGGGTGCTGCGGGTCTGATTCTCAGCTTAAAACCCACTTCGGAGATGACTGCTCGCCCGCCTGCACCGGCTCCTACAACACAGCGGCCGGGGACACCCGCAGCACCCTTGCCATCGACAGGGCAGCAGGTAGAGATACCGGCAGAACCTTTGCCACCTACAGCGCAGCCACCAGGGATACCCGGAGAACCCTTACCGCCTACAGCACAGCCGCCAGGAACACCCGGAGAACCCTTACCGCCTACAGCACAGCCGCCAGGAACACCCGGAGAACCCTTACCGCCTACAGCACAGCCACCAGGAACACCGATACAGCCACCCGCAACGCCAGAGGTGGGGAGAAACCCGATTGAAATCGTCGTCACTGCAACGCGAACTGCAGAAAGAGTTACGAACGTGCCGCGCTCTATAACGGTGGTAGACTCACAAGAAATTCAGCAGCAGATTGGGTCATCGAGAAATACCGGGGAAGCTTTGGCAAATCAGGTTCCCGGTTTCGCGCCCCCGACTCAAAGTACGGCCACTTATGGACAAACTTTGCGGGGTCGCGACGTTTCCGTTCTGATTGACGGCGTGCCACAAACGACTAATCTTCAATCTTTTGGCAGAGAATTTAGAAACATAGACCCCAGTGCGATCGAACGCATTGAAGTAGTGCGGGGGTCTACTGCAATCTACGGCGCTCAGGCTACGGGTGGCGTGATTAATATTATTACTCGCCGGCCAACTGAGGAAAGGCTAACTGCTGTTACTGAAGTGGGAGTCAGTAGCGCTTTAACAAACACAGATGATGCTCTAGGCTTTAACGCTCAGCAGACGATTTCTGGCCGAACCGGCAATTTCGATCTGACGGGCACTGTCTCGCTCTCTAGAAGTGGAGCTTTTTACGATGCCAAAGGCGATCGTATTCCCTTTTTTGAACTCGGCGGAGATAGCAGCACGCTCTTCAACGTGATGGGCAAAGTCGGGGTAGATTTGGACAGCGAACAGCGGCTGCAACTAACTGTCAATCACTATCGGGAAACCCAAGATCCCAATGTGATTCCAGACTTTAGGGTTGACGACCGGGAAGGACGGCAAAAAGCCCGCGCCATCCGAACCGGAAATTTGGATATTGACGGGGAAACACCGGGAAATAAAAGTACACAGCTCAACCTAAGTTACACCAACCAAAACCTTTTTGGCAGCAGCCTTCAAAGTCAAATCTACTATCGAACGAATTCCAATGTAGGCGTTCCTTCAGATTACCGCACGTCCGAGTTCTTTGGGCCATTTCTCGGCGTTACTCGTTCGCGAGCCGAGAACGAACAGATAGGAGGTAGATTGGCGATTACCACTCCTTTATCCCGCGCCGAAAATCTTCGATTAACTTGGGGTTCTGACTATGTTACTGAAGATAGCAGACAGCGTTTCGACTTGTACGACACGGAGAGATTTGACGCAAGTGGCGGCCGGGTTTACCGGAAAATCTCCGAGCGTCCTTTCGTTCCTCCTTACACTTACAACAGCCTTGGCCTTTTCGGTCAATTGGAATGGAATATTGACGATATCGTCATTCTAAGTGGCGGGATACGTCACGAACGTATCGGGTTAGAAGTCAATGATTATACCACTTTTAACGATCGCCAGATCCAAGGAGGCGATCGCAAATTTAACGCCACCCTATTTAATACAGGGGCTGTCTATAAACTCAATGACAACTTCAACGTATTTGGCAACTTTTCTCAAGGTTTTTCAGTTCCAGATTTCGGCCGCATCCTCCGCGAACCCCCCGACAATTTTGTCGGAATAGAATCTTCGTTAGAAGTAACTCAACCGCAAAAAGTCAACAACTACGAAATTGGCATTCGAGGAGGGTGGCAATCCGTACAAATGTCGCTTGCCGCTTTTTACAATACCTCAGATCTAGGAGTTAATTTTCAACCGGTTGGCAACACGGGTCGCCTGGAACTAATCCGCGCCCCAGAACGCATTTACGGCTTAGAAGGTACTGTGGATTGGCAACCTGCACGAGCATGGTCACTCGGCGGGACGGCTACTTATATTCAAGGCGAGTATGACGAAAATGGCCGTTACATCGCGCTCGATAGCAGCCGAATTCCACCGCTCAAGCTAACAGCTTATCTCCAAAACGAAACTTTGCAGGGATGGAACAATCGGTTACAGTTTTTATATTCTGGAAATCGCGATCGAGCCTTTAAAGACGGCTCAGATGGCGGTCCAATTAGCAGCTATCTCACAGTGGATTACATCAGCACAATTCAACTGGGAAAAGGGCTGCTACAAGTCAAAGTGGAGAATTTATTGAATAATCAATATTTTCCCGTGCTGTCGCAATACTTAGCTGGATTTGGCGCGGACAGCTCTAATTATGCAGGCAGAGGTTTGACTCTCAGTGTTAATTACCGCCTTAACTGGTAATTACAGCAGATTGCAGTTTTATGAGGTAGATTCAATATCCCTCGTAGGGACACTCCAAGAACCCATTGGTGTCAATTTAAGCTGTTAGTCTGCCACTCCTCGCGGCCACCCGCTAGTCCGCCAGTTCGCCAGGGGTTGAAACCCGGTCGGACTATCGGTTTTACCTTAATGAGAAAAGTTAACGGTTTCGAGGAAAATTTCGAGATGAATTTCCGTAAACTCGCATTCAAACTGCACTTGTATTTGGGGTTGGTGGTAGGAATATTTCTAGCAGTAATTGCTTTAACCGGCTGCTTGCTGGTTTTCAGCCCCGAAATCGAGCGACTCTTCAATCCCCAACTCCTGCAAGTCATTCCTCAATCCGAACAGATACCGCTGGAAAATGTCCTGCAAATTGTCGAAAAAGCTTATCCGCAAAATCAAGCTCTTAGTATCTTGCTGCCGCGCTCAGCGAAGGAAGTGTGCCAAGTTTGGATGCTGTCAAAGAGTGACGAAATAGTTAGCGTTTATGTCAATCCTTACAGCGGAGAAATTACGGGTACGCGGCTAGGAAAACAAACTTTTACAGGTTTTGTTTTGACGTTACACGCGGAATTAGCGGGAGGACAATTCGGTCATCTTGTTGTCGGTACTTGCGGTTTAGTAATGCTAGGACTAACTTTTACGGGTTTGGTATTGTGGAGTGGTTGGCGCAATTTGGCTCGCGGATTTTCTATTAATTGGCAAGCTCACTGGCAGCGGACTGTATTTGATTTACATAACGTTTCTGGCATTGTATCGGTCGCTTTCCTCATACTAATCTCTGCTACAGGGACAGCGATAATTTTTTACACGCCGGTTGAAGCGGCTTTGTATTGGCTAACAAATGAAAAGCCGCAGCCAGCATTGACTTCTCATCCCCAATCTAGCAGTTCGAGGCAAAACCTTGACGAAATATTACAGCAAGCTAATACCGTTTGGACAGAAGCTAAAACCACTTTTATTTCTCTGCCTTTGACACCTGAAGAAACTTTTAAGGTACGGAAAAAATTTCCCGATGACCCGCACCCAAACGGGATTAGCACCATTTATCTCGACCAATACAGTGGCGAAATATTGCAGGCTGACAGTGTAAATTCAGCTTCTGTAGCAAATCGAATTCTCAACTCGCTTTATCCGCTACATATTGGCAGCTATGGCGGAATTTACTTGCGGCTGGCACACGCGATCGCAGGATTAGCAGCAATTGTACTGTTTGTTACGGGTGTAATGATGTCGCGGCAGCGGCATTTAGCGAAATTTTACCGCAAGGAGGCGAGACAGCAATATGAAGAATTATCTCCCCTTAGCCAGCAATGGCCTTGGTTTTAATGAGAGCTGCGAGCGGTTTGATGCGGGTGTCAATCGATTTTAGATTTTAGATTGAAGCATTGACCCCACGGATAAATTCGGGGGGCAAGTTTCTCGGATACACGTTTTTTATTTCTGGGTCCTGAGTCTGCGAAGGAATGAATCCGGGGGCTTATATCCTGGATGATTTCGGTCATTATCCTGCCTAAAAACCCCGATTCTATGAATTTTAAATCCTATCGATCGCCTATTTAATGCAAAAATTTCTTCAACTATGGCTCGGACAAACGGCTTCGATGATTGGCAGCGCTATGTCCGCGTTTGCGCTGACTATTTGGATTTGGGAGTCCACCAGTCAAGCCACAGCTTTGGCTTTGTTGATGTTTTTTACTCAATTGCCGCGCATCTTTCTCGCTCCGGTTGCTGGCATTCTCGTCGATCGCTGGAATCGAAAATTTTTGATGGGAATCGGTGATGCAGTTTCAGCTTTGTTAACGCTCACTATCCTCTTACTTTATATCAGCCAAAACCTGCAAATATGGCATATATATGTAGCGGCTGCGATTAACGGAATTTTTGACCAAATTCAGCAGTTAGCTTACTCAGCAGCCATCGCTACAATGATGCCAGAAAAGCATTACAGCCGCGCTAGCAGTTTAAGTTTTTTGGCAAGTTACGGTGCGAGTATTATTGCTCCGACGCTGGCGGGGATTCTCTATTCTGCGATCGGGCCCGGCGGGATTTTTACGATCGACCTGGCAACTTTTACAATAGCGATCGCCACGCTAGTATCTGTCAAAATACCCCAGCCCGCGATCGCGCCAGCGTTGCGGAGCAATATCGCCTCCAATCGCCAGCAGGCTCGCTTTCACCTATTGCAAGAACTCAGCTTCGGATTCCGCTACATCGTCGAGCGTCCCAGCCTGCTTGCCTTGCTGGTGTCCGTTTCGCTATTCTGGTTCGCTCACGACATCGGCGCGGCGCTCTACTCACCGATGATTCTGGCACGCACCGGGAATAATGCCAGAATCCTAGGTACTATCCTTTCAGCCGCCGGCGCAGGCGGCGTTTTAGGAGCATCGCTGATCAGTATTTGGGGCGGGCCCAAACGCCGAATCCAGGGCTTCCTGCTCGGCATGGCAGGCGCGGGCTTGAGTAAGATAGTCTTTGCTTTCGGCCAGGCGCTTTCTATTTGGATTCCCGCTCAATTTTGTTCGTCTTTCAATTTCCCCATCCTCGGCAGTTCCAACGAGGCGATGTGGTTGGCGAAAGTCGCACCAGAAGTACAGGGCCGTGTTTTTGCTACCAGAGCAGTTATCGTGCAATTGGCGTCAGCGATCGGTTTATTGATCGCAGGGCCACTTGCCGATCGCGTCTTTGAACCCGCCATGCAACCGTCCGGTTTTTTAGCAGCTATTTTTGGCCCAATTATCGGGACAGGTGCCGGTGCTGGCATGGCTTTGTTATACGCTATCTGCGCGCTGGGCTTATTGCTCGTAGCAGTCGGTGGGTATGCTTCCCGACTGCTGCGCGATGGCTAAAGCGGAAAAAGAAAGAGGTCTTTTAACTTCTTCCCTCTTCCTGACATCCGTTACATCCGTTACATTCGTTACATTCGTTACAAAATCCGTTGCCGAACTTGCTGACATCCGTTACATCCGTTACAGAATCCGTTGCCGAACTTCCTTCTGCTATAGTTTCTGGCGCGAACTCAGGTGAGCTTCAATTTCCGATCGCGATCGCCATACAGGGCGCAATTCCTTGCGAGCAAATAGCTGCAACTGATCGCCTGCGTGGGGGGAACCAGGTTGAGTGGCGTTGCCGTAACTGTTTAGCGCCATCGCTTTCACAGGATTCGAGAACTCAATCGCAGCGACAAAAGAATCGCCCGCCACCGCTTGAAAGCGATTGTCTTTCCCAGGAGCGAACCATACTGAGCGAAATACACCCAAAGCACCGTCAGCTCCATTTGCAGGCAGATTTGCCTCCCCAGGCAATCGGAAGACTTCTCCCCATGCCACATCTAACGCGCCATAAGTTACCTCAACTTTGGTTGCTGTCGCTTCCAGCACCCGCACCGCCTCCGCAGGATTTGCCAACCCGTCTGGCGTCGTTAGCGGCGCCTCTTCGGTCCAAGGTTTAGCGAATAACCGATCGGCATCCATCGCTTTTTTCCAAAAAGCAAACAGCACCGCACCGCGACTGTCAGCATCGACTTTGCGATCCCAAGTGGCGAGAACTTCCGCAGCGCGGCGCGCTTGAGCACTGCCTTGCCGTGCGGCGGGAATTAAATCATCGAGAAGGCGATCGGCGAGTTCTACCTGAGTGGAATGTTTGTATTGCATCAATTCATCGAAAGAGATTTTTTCATCTTCTAAGAGCATTTTTGCCGATCGCTGCGATCGCAAATCCATCGGGCCGCGCGGTGCCATGTAGGCGGGATAATTATCCGGTGCGATCGCGCTGGGAAACGTCGTCGTCCAGGGGGGATCGTTGGTATTTTGCAACCAACCGCTGGGCGGATCGACAACGCGCGGCAAATCCCCATAGGGATGATTTTTACTCCACAAAGTCTCTGAAGTATTGCCTGGAATCGTGCCTGACCAATATTTAAAATCTCCTTTTTTGCGTATAGGGACTTGACCGTTAAACAAGTGCATGATATGGCCCTGACGATCGGCATACATGACAGTAAACATGGGAATTTCCAAGCGCTTTAAAGCGGTTTCAAATTCAGAAAAATTCTTGGAGCGGGCCATATCCCACCACTGCTGGAGGGCTGCTGGTTTATCGAGTCCGACAACGCGCAGGGCGATCGCTTTGCCCTGTTTTTCTGTGACAATCGGCCCGTGAACCGAACGCCGCACTACAAGAGATTCCGATCGCAAATTCCCATTCTTTTCTTTGACTTTTAAAACCTTCTCTTCTCTGTCAAATTTTCGGACTTCGCCATCGAAGCGATAGCCATCGTTAGCGAGAGACAATTCGTAGGCATCCCAGCCATCGTGAGTGTTGACAGTATGAGTCCATCCCAAGTTGTCATTAAAGGCGATCGTTAATACTGGAAATCCGACAAGAGTCGCTCCGTAAGCGTTAATTTCTGGGGCAACCAGTTGTGCTTCGTACCATAAATATAAATCCGACCAAGGAAGGTGAGGATTTGCCAATAGCATGGCATTGCCGCTTTGAGAATGCGAAGGAGCGATCGCCCAACCATTAGAGCCTTTGGGGGTGTCATTTTCAGCGAGATCTTCAACGCGTTCTGGATCGACTACAAAAGTAAAATTGATGACGCGTTGCGCGTGTGCCAATACATCTACCGGTTTGAGGGGCAATGCTACCTTTAATTCTTCAGTGAGCGCCTCTGGGTGTTCTTTTGCATAGGCATTCATTCCGCCAACAAAAGCATCGATATAGTTGCGAAAAATGGGATTTTGTGATTCATACCACGAATTGGCGCGATTAGGAATTCCCATAGTTTGCACCCAGCGATCGGATTCCAGATAATCTTCGCCCCAAAATTCGGCAGCTTGCCCGCGAGCTTGCCCGTAAAGACGCAAAATCAGATTACCGTGACTTTGCATCTGCGCCCACCCGAAAGCGTAGAAAAGGCTTTTAGTATTCTCTCCGTAAATGTGTGGAATTCCATAGGTATCCCAAAGAATTTGATTGCCGATTTCAGGCGCGGATCGAGTCCCATTATTGAGGAGCAAAACTAAAATAAAACTCATTAATAACGAGACAATCCGTCGGGTTTGTTTTTTTAGTGGTAGAAACACTGGAATTTAATTGGCTAGGGTTAAACTGATGAGACATAACGGCATTTTCAATAAGCTGCACGAACAAAACGCCGAGGATTTAAAGCCATTTTATAGAAAGAGAGAAAACTATACCAAATCCGATGCCCAAAAAGCTAACCTATCTACGTCCATCTGCGGTTAAAAAAATAACACCTCTTTGAGAAATCCAGAAAATCCGAAAAAAGACCCTATGTAAATCGGATCTGGTATTGAAAAGCCTCACCTACGCTCACCAAATTGAAAAGCGCTATAAAACGCCGGTGTGTCGGCTGTAAAGCGCATAATGTCATTGGTGAGGAGGGGGGTAAGCAAGTAGGGCGAGATAGGTTATAGGCTTATTTTTTAAGCTGCCCCTGTTGCCAAGTTCCCTCAACTTTCGTTCCATCTGCATATAGATAAGAACCTTGACCGTGTTTTTGCCCGTTGAGGAATTCACCTTGATAGCGATCGCCATTGGCGTAAATGCAGGTACCTTTGCCGTTGAACTGACCATCGCTGAATTCGCCTTCGCAGCGATCGCCATTCTTGAAAACGTAAACTCCTTTCCCGCTCATCTTACCCTTGACAAAAGTGCCTTTATAGCTATTTCCATTGGCGAACTCACGGACACCTTCACCACTAAATTCTCCATTGTCAAACGACCCTTGATAACGTCCCCCTTCTTTAAAAGTAAACAACCCCTGACCTTGAGTGTTGCCCTTGACAAACTCTCCTTCATAGCGGTTGCCGTTCGGATATTCGCGAACCCCTTTACCGTGAAACTGCCCTTCACTAAATTGCCCCTCATAACGGCCTCCTTCAGCAAAGGTATAAATTCCCTGCCCGTGAGGCAAGTTATTCAGCAACTCTCCTTCGTAGCGGTTCTTATTAGCATATTGACAGACCCCTTTGCCGTTTACTTTTCCTTCTTTAATATCTCCTTCGCAACGAGTGCCATTACTAAACGTAAAAGCCCCTCGACCGCTGGGATAACCATTGGTAAAAGAGCCTTCGTAACGAATGCCGTTAGTTGACGTAAAAGTTCCTGTACCGTCGAACTCACCGTTTTTAAAAGTACCTTCGTAGCGGTTGCCGTTAGCAAATTCGCGGACACCTTGACCGTTGAATTCACCCAAGGCAAATTCTCCTTGGTATCGACCTTCTTCTTTAAAGGTATAGATGCCTTGGCCGTGAGGTTTGCCGTTGAGAAAAGAGCCTTCGTAGCGATCGCCATTGGCATATTGACAGGTGCCGGGGCCGCTGAGTTTTCCTTCACTCAATTCTCCCTCGCAACGTCCGCCATCGGGTAAAGTAATTACTCCTGCCATTGCGCTGTGTGGGTTGGCAAACAACACAGCCATTCCCAAGTTGGAACCAAGTAAGAGAGCGAGTCCAACTCGCGGAAGTTTACTTAATATTGCTGACGACATTCCCAAATTCATAATTCACAAAAAATTCAACTTTTAACTTTGCTATTCCTTTGACGGTGCTAGAGAATTCCCAGCCAAATTGCTAGAGTCTCAAAAAAATCCCTAGTCATCAAGCTGGAAGGTAATGGATGCTCTTTCTCCTTTAATGCCACTCTCTGATGAGGCAAGTTTCCATTTTTCTACTGCTTTAATCACTGCGCGATTCAAGTCGTTGTATTTGCTAGGAGTCGAGATCTTGATGTTGAATGGCTTACCGTTGGGGTCAATGTCAAACACGACTTCCACTTCGCCTTGCCGCCCTTCTTCTCGGGCTGCGCTCGGATATTCAGGTCTACCGCAGCTAATGCAAGTGTCGGGAAGCCGGCCGGAAGGGCCCGAAGGACTCCTCCCTCTTCCTGGATTTGTCGGTTTTGGCATTGGCCCGGAACCGCTGCCCAATGGCTGTGACGAACCCCCCCCGCCATTTCCACCTCCACCGGGTGATGAGTTCGACGCACTTCCTCCGGGGCTACCAGAGGAGGGGAGGTTTCCTACATCTCCGATCGCATTTCTAGAATTGCCGCCGCCTCCTGGCCTGGTGGCCGTGACTGGCGACCCAGCCGCAGGTGCTCGGGGCGCTCGCCCCGAACCAGCAGCAAATGGCTCTGAGGAAGGTATGTCGCCATTTTCGCTAGCACCGGATGGCGAGTTCGATCCACTTCCTCCGGGGCTTTCAGAGGAGGATGGGTTTGTCAGATCCCCGATCGCATTTCCAGAATTGCCACCGCCTCCTGGCCTAGTAGCTGTGACTGGCGACCCAGCCCCGGGCGATCGCTGTATGGGTCCGGAAGAAGGATTTAATGGCTCTGAGGAAGGCTCTCCGCTACCCGCCGAAGCAGATGGCGACGAGAGCGGGTTATTTTTTTCAGGGCTGTCTGAGGAGTTAGGATTTCCAGCATCTTGTGTAAAGTCTCGGGGATTCCCAGCGCCCTTGGGGCGGGAGTCAGGAACGGGTGGTTCGCTTTTTGGAGGAGCGGGGGAGGGGGTTTCGGGTTCGTTGGCGATCGGCGTTTTAGGAGTTTCTGGGGAATTTAAATTTTGTTTAGGTAGAGGGGAAGGCTCCACTGGAGTTGGTGGCGGAGTTTCCGCTACGGGTGGCTCTTTCTTAATCTCTGGTGGTGGCGTTACCGCTGCGGGTGGCTCCTCTGGAATCGGCGGTGGCGTTACCGCTGCGGGTGGCTCCTCTGGAATCGGCGGTGGCGTTACCGCTACGGGTGGCTCCTCTGGAATCGGTGGTGGCGTTGCTGCTACGGGTGGCTCCTCTGCGGGAGTTGGCTCTGGTGGCGGTTCTGGTTTGAAGGTCTCAGGTGGGGGAGATACCTTTTCTGGAATAACTGGCTCTGGCTGGGTTTCTTCTACTTTGGGCTCATCAAGCACAACAACTTCAATGGGATCCTCTGCAAATTCAGCAGGTTTAACCAACTTGAGGCTCAACGGTAGGGCGACACCGTGCAGTAAGGCTGAGCCTAACAGACTGATCGCCAGAACTTTTTTGAGTGCTTCTTCTTGTTGTTGTCTGTGCGTCGCCGAAATATTTGAAAAACTCATGCCTTATCAATCTCCTTGATGGATGGGTTGGCAACGTCCTCGCTGGCTCCCCCACATAACCCGAAACAAGCTACCCACTTCCGGTTGAGCTTGCTATCAATTATGAACCTACCCATCCTATAAGAAGACTGTCACCCTTTTCAAGACTCTTGCAATTAATTTTCATTATTTTATTTTGATATAGCGAGTAGACGCTACCAATCAGCATTTCCTTTGGGTGCGCCTACGTCGCTCTCGTAGGTGCTGTTAATGTTCTCATTGTGGCAGGGCAACCTTCCACAATGCCTTAAATACAATACTTTAGCCCGGACTCTACCAACAAATTTCAAAATTTTCAAGCTTTTCAGAGAATACTTAAATATAAGTAGACTTAATATAGTAATATATTTTTAATAATAAATATTTATTTTAAAGAGTGGACGATGGCTTGACAAAGGCTGAATTTTGTGGAAACCTAGTTGAGAATCTTTTAAGTTATTGAAGGTTTTTGTCAAGTTCTAACGCAAATCTTTAGCAAAAAAGGACTGGCAGAAAAATCGGTCGCGTTCTCGGTCGCGATCGCAGTAGAAGAATTTTGGGTAAAGACGAAGATAGTCACATACAGGTAGTGCGATCGTGCTTGAGTGAAACAATTCTCCGTCTAAATCACTTGTGCCGACTTGACGCAGAAACTTTACCAGCCTTAGATCATCGGGCTAATTGCAGCATTAGGCAGCTTGCGATCTTTCAACAGAGCTAGCGAGAGTACAAACCAATGGATAGTCTCATTTACATTTTTAAGGCCGCAGGCATTGTTGCTTGGCCGCTATTTGCCTCGTCTATCGCAGCAGTCGCCCTGATCATAGAGCGTCTTGCCTTTTGGTTTAGGGTAAATCGGCGGCAGCGGCGAGTTGTGCGAGAAGTGCTACAGGTCTACAGTCAACATCCCGATTCCGCCATCAAAAAGTTACAAGTAAACGGCGATTTGCCCCTAGCCCGGATTTTTTTAGAAGCTTTAGAATTAGACTCGCCCAACATCGAAGAATTTCGTTTGGCCCTAGAGAGTGGCGCTCAGGCAGAAATCCCTATCCTGAAGCGATTCAATACAATATTTGACACCATTATCAGCCTTTCCCCACTATTTGGGTTGCTCGGAACAGTTTTGGGGTTAATTACCACCTTTTCCTCGCTCAAACTGGGGGATGCCACGGGCACCAATGCTGCAGGCGTTACTTCTGGGATTAGTGAAGCCCTCGTCTCTACAGCAATAGGGTTAGTGGTGGCAATCTTTACACTCTTATTTGCCAATATGTTTCGCGGGTTTTACTTACAGCAGATAGCTTTTATTCAGGAAGCCTCCGGCCAGTTAGAGCTATTGTACCGTCACCGCTACGAACAACTACTAAGAGAATCTAATTATGCGCCTACCCGATGAACCTGATAATATTCCCCAAATTAACATCGTGCCAATGATTGATGTGGTCTTCGCCATATTGACATTTCTAATTGTTTCCTCTATGTCTTTATCCAAATCCGAGGGTCTGCCCGTAAATTTACCGAAAGCATCAACCTCTCAAGTTCAGGACTCGCCTGCTAAAATTACCGTCACTATTGATGCTCAAGGAAAATTAATGGTTGATAAAAAGTTAGTCAACTTAGACCAGATTGAGAGTACGGTGCGACAGGTGATGGGGTCAAATCAGAGTTCCTTAATTGTGTTGAATGCGGATAAAAGCGTCAATCACGGAAATGTGGTGGAAGTTATGGATAGATTACGCCGAATTAAGGGAGCTAAGTTAGGGATTGCTACCGCAAAGTAGAGAGATTCTATAATTACTAATTTGTAATTTCCTCACGCCTTTAAACTGAAATTACCCTGTGCCGATCTAGTAAAAAAAACTGTAAACCTGATTGAGAGCTAGTCCTGAATAGTCAGTACAATTCAGGACTTTATTTGATAAAGCAGTTAAAAATTAAAGTCCTTACTGTCAATAAACAGCAAGGACTTTAATTATTTATTCCTGAGTTTTAAGAACGAACATCCTTACTACACACGTTAAATACTTGCCATCACTTCGCGCGCTGCTGCCAAAGTTCGATCGACATCTTCGTCAGTATGAGCCAAAGAAGTAAATCCAGCCTCAAACTGCGAAGGAGCCAGATAAATGCCGTGCTCCAACATTCCCCGGTGAAAGCGGCTGAACTTCGTCAAATCCGACTTCTTCGCATCCTCGTAATTGTGAACCGGGCCAGCCGCAAAAAACAAGCCAAACATCCCGCTAATTTGCCCGCCCCAAACCGCGTGTCCGGCTTCCTTAGCAATTTTTAGCAATCCATCAGACAGTTTTTTGGTAATCTTATCCAACTGTTCGTAAGTGCCGGGTTTTTGCAGCAATTCCAAAGTCTTAATCCCAGCAGTCATCGCCAAAGGATTTCCCGACAGCGTACCCGCTTGATACATTGGGCCAGCAGGAGCAACCATCCCCATAATATCCCGCCTTCCCCCGTAAGCTCCCACCGGCAAACCGCCACCGATAACTTTACCCAAAGTAGTCAAATCCGGGGTGACACCGAATCTTTCCTGAGCTCCGCCGTAGGCGATGCGGAAACCAGTCATTACTTCATCAAAAACTAACAAAGCACCGTTATCTTTAGTAATTTCCCGCAAACCTTCGAGAAAACCTGCATCCGGGGTAATAAAACCGGCATTCCCCACCACTGGTTCGAGAATTACACCTGCTATCTCGCCGGGATTTTCGGCAAATAAAGCTTTGACTGCTTCTAAGTCATTGTAGGGAGCGTTGAGGGTATTAGCAGTAGCGGATTTCGGGACGCCCGGTGAGTCGGGAAGGCCCAGAGTTGCGACGCCGGAACCGGCTTTTACCAAGAACATATCGGCGTGCCCGTGATAGCAGCCTTCAAATTTAATCAGTTTATCGCGTCCAGTGAAAGCTCGCATCAGCCGCAAAACGGCCATACAGGCTTCGGTGCCGGAGTTGACAAATCGCACCATTTCAATGCTGGGAACGGCATCGATGACCATTTCGGCGAGCACGTTTTCCAACAGCGACGGTGCGCCGAAACTCGTACCTTTTTCTAAAGATTCGTGCAAGGCTTTGATGACTTCCGGGTGCGCGTGGCCGCAGATAGCCGGGCCCCAAGTTCCTACGTAGTCGATGTATTGGTTTTCGTCAACATCCCAAATGTAGGCTCCTTTTACCCTGTCAAAGACGATGGGCTGTCCGCCTACGGATTTGAAGGCGCGGACGGGGGAACTGACGCCACCTGGCATCAACTTCTGGGCTGCAGCGAAAATTTCTTCTGATTTGGTAGTTTTCAAGGTTGTGGAAACCAATGTTTTCTCCTTAGTGAACGTCTGTTGTTGGTAGAATAATTTTATAGCCAGTTCAACATAAAGGTTAGGTCGATTCAAGGAAACTATTCTAGTAGATTTTAGGGTACAAACCAATGAGTAGCAATACTAGCTTGGGTTTTTTAGGCTTTGTCGCACTAGCACCGTGAAGCGAAGCTATCCCGTAGGGAATCGCCATAAAGTGTAATATTTTGTAAAATAGTTCTTGACAATTTGTCCATCACTTCCTCAATCTCCTCTCTTCTCTTCCTCTGCGTCCTCTGCGTTCTCTGCGGTTAATAAAAAAAATATCCGACAAGAAAGCGTTAATGTATATTACAACTTTCAAAGAAAATTATGTCTGCTACTGATTTATCGAGTTTGAGCCGATCGATCCCAATTGAAAAGATTCGTTACGACGATCGCGGTTTAGTTCCTGCGATCGTCCAAGATTATTTGGACGGTACGGTGTTAATGATGGCCTGGATGAACCGGGAGTCGCTGCAAAAAACGCTCTCTACCGGGCAAACTTGGTTCTGGAGTCGATCGCGCGCTGAATTATGGCCAAAAGGCGCGACTTCGGGACACGTTCAAAATGTCCAAGGGCTGCGTTACGACTGCGATAGTGATACTTTGCTAATCACTGTCGAACAAGTCGGAGATATTGCTTGTCACACAGGAGAAAGAAGTTGTTTCCACCAAGTTGATGGGGAAATTTCACCGCCGCCAGGGGATATGTTATCTCAATTATTTGCCGTAATTTGCGATCGCCGCGACAATCCTAACGAAAGTTCTTATACTTGCAAGTTGTTCGAGGGTGGCGACAACAAGATTCTCAAGAAAATTGGCGAAGAATCGGCGGAAGTTGTAATGGCTTGTAAAGATGACGACAAAGAGGCGATCGCTGGAGAAGTAGCCGATCTATTTTATCACGCTTTGGTTGCTTTAGCTCACCATCAAGTTGATTTGAGGGCGGTTTACCGCAAATTGGGCGATCGACGAAAATAATCCTTTGTAGTAAAGACTTTAGTCCTTAAGTTGCCTAAATTTATCATAAAGGACTGAAGTCCTTACTACAAAAAGATCGAGGACTGAAGTCCTTACTACAAACGGATAATAGTGTCGCGACTCCCTTTAGAAAGTAAAAGTTGTGCGGAGGACACCCACTCCTACTGTGTCATTATCCTTAGTTCCTTCAGGATTGAACAGCACAAAAGCTCCGGGTGTAATGCTGATATTATCGTTGACTTTGAAGCGGTAATAAGCTTCTAAATGGTAAGGAGTTGCTTTGTTTTGCTGAAAGCGAGCACCGCCACTTACCGAATCGCGATCCAGTGGCTGTCCAAACAGAATACCTGCATTATTGCCCTGTGCGAACAAATCTCGGAAATGCAAACCTACCATCCAACTGTTGAAAGTTGTAGAAGCATTGCTTCTTTCAGCGTCAGCAATTATCCAACCTCCATAGGTAGAAACAGCTAATTTCGGAGAAAGCCGCCAAGTTGCAGTACCGCCAAACGAATTCATCCTCACCCCGCCGCTAACAGGTTGTCTATCTCTTCCCAAAATTGAACCCAAATCCGCATCAGATAATCCTGTGGCAAGAATATTCAATTGGTGGCGGCTGTAAGCGTAATTCAAACCAATGTCAATGCTGCTAGTTGGTTTAATCGTTAACTGTGCCGCAGCAACGGTACTGCCATTAAATAAACCCGCACCCAACGGAGTAGCTGGAAAGCCTAAATCGTTGGGCAAAGCAGCATTTACACTGCCGTACAAAGCTGTAAGATTGACTTTTTTGGAAAGGTTCCAAATAAACCCACCTGCCGATGCCAAACCGCTGCCAGAAGTGCCACCGGATACGCGGACAACAGGGTTGTAGCCTGCAAATCTAGAGACGGCTTCTTGCCCTTCTCCAGCGAAAGGAGTGATGGCTTGAAAAGCATCAGAAGTTTCAGCTTTCGGGCCGGCAAATAAAGTGATGCTGTTAGAAACTGGAAAGACGTAAAGCAGCTTGTAAAGTTCAACAGCATTGGCGTCAATGCTAGATAGAGTCTGAGGATTAATTCCGGGAAATTGCGGTTCAAAACTCAGTTTTGCTTGACTATCAGACAAACCGCTAAATGCCCCTGTTGACAAACCTAAATTAGGCCCGAAGCTGCGAATGTTGTAAGCTTGCAAGCCAGTTATCAGCGTATCTTTGCCTGTAAAACTGGTCAGCAGATTCAAGCGCAGTCGGTAGTTTAAGGCTGTTTCAGTCTCCCTGCGATTGTTTTTGGTAGTGTCGGCAACGCTAAAAATTGCTTCGCCGCTGAGTTTAGTTGTTGTCGAAAATTGATTGGCTTCTAGTTCGGAAGTACGAGCTTCTAAAGCATCGACTCGACCCCGCAAAGTGGCTAATTCTGCTGCAAATTCTTCTTGCAATCTTTGCAATGCGGCTAAGTCTTCCTTGGTTGCTAAGTTGGTTGTACCTGATTTAATTAGCTCAGTAACTTTATCCAAGCAAGCGTTTAAACCGGCGGCAAATTCGTAGCGAGTCATTGCCCGATTGCCTCGGAATGTGCCGTCAGGATATCCCGCTATGCAGCCGTATCTTTCGACTAAAGATTGCAGGGCTTGAAATGCCCAGTCCGTCGGGCGCACGTCGGAGAGTTGAGATACAGATGTTACTTGCTGGAGTTCGCTGGATTCAGAAGTTTCGCTGTTGGTTGCCGCGGGTTCTAAGGAAGTGCTGTTTTCGATTTCAGCTAACTTTTCGGAAGTAGAATTTTCTGTTTGGGCAATTACTGGCGCAGGGTTAGGGGTGGGAATAACAGATGTTTTTTCTGTGGCTTCTGCTGGTGTCTGCGAGTTTTGGGAAGGGGCAACAGATACTTGTTCTGTGACTTCGGCTGGGGCTGGGTTTGCTGGTTTTTCGGCTAAGTTTAATGAGTTTCCCCCGGGATTTTCTGCGGTTAATGCTTCTGTTTCGGGCAGATTCAGGTTGGCAGCTTCTTGGGGGAGATTGGCGAGTTGATTGGTTGTTGAGACGGTGTTGTCAACTTGCAGCCCCTCAACTAATTTTAACTCGGATGTTTCAGGGGCTTTGACCTGATTTTCAACAGTTGTATTGAGGCTAATTTTAGCCTCTGACTCTTTTAACTCTTCAGTACCTAATGTCTTTTTTTCGGCGGGAGGCATGGCTGCCAACGGTAAAGAACTGGCAAGTATATACAGTAAACCTACTGCGCCAGCACTAAATAGTAGATGTGCTTTCACTAGAACTCCTCACAAATTTGATTGTAAAATTGCTATTAGCTTTCTAGGAATTGTAAAACTATTTGGTATAGCTAACCACAAAGTTTTGAGTTAATATTTTTTATAGGTCTAATAAAATAAGTAAAACAACCGCCTGCTATAAGAGCTTAAGACCGCTAGGCATTTTTTGCGAGTTATTTATCTATCGGGTGGATTAGAGTATCACAAAAGTTGTATTTTAGCAATTATTTTTTCAACATTCGATCGAGCTTTTGCAAAATAACCACAGCCACAATCACACTCAAAGCCAAACCCAACCAAAAATTATCCGCCGCCCATTTACCTCTATCCAAAGCCAAACCGCCCAGCGGCGGCCCGATTAAATAGCCGATCGCCCAACACTGAGAATTAACCGCTAAATAAACGCCGCGTAAAGAATCCGGCGCTAAATCCACAACCAAAGCCGAAGCAAAAGGCGTATAAGCAACAGTCGCCACCGACAAAAAACTCAAGCCTAAAACAGCTAACAATAGATTGCCAGTTGCAGCCATTCCCGTCAAGCCGATCGCGATAAATCCCATTCCCCAAAGCAGCGCCGAAATCATCAAAGCTTTCGCACAAGAAAACGGCCTCAAAGCTTTAACAACGGGCAGTTGCAAAGCCACAGTTAAAAACGTGCTAAAAGCAAATAAAACGGTAATTGTACCTGTTGAAAAGCCTTTTCCCGATGTCCCCACCGCGACAAACTTGCTAAAGTACAGCGGCATTGTGGTTTGGATTTGGGAAATATATAACGTGAACAGAGTATTTACTAAAGCATAAACTAGAAGACTTCGATCGCTCAGCGCCACCATCCAACCATTTTCCCGATTTTTTTTGCCTCTATCCGCTGGATTAGCTGGTTTGTAGGTTTCGGCGATCGCGATAGCCACCACCGCAAACAGCACTAAAAACGAGATACCATCAATAATAAAGAGCGATCGATAATTCCCCGTTACCTCAATCAACAAACCGCCCAAAATAATCCCAACTTGCAAACCCAAATTATCAGCAAGCCGCGTCAAAGCAAAAGCCTCCTGTCGCTGTTCGCCCTCCGTTAAATCCGCCACCATCGTCTCGGTTGGAGGCCAATACAAACCCACACCCAAACCCATCAGTAAATTGCCCGCAATTAAGCCAACGAAATCATTAGTCGCCGCCAGTACAAAAGAAGCCGCCGCCGAAATAACTGCCGCCAGCAGTAAAGTTCGCCGCCTTCCCCAAAATTTAGAATCACAAAAAGAACCGCCCAAAATTCTGCCGAATATTCCCGAAACTGAACCGCTACCCAAACCAATCCCAACAGCAGTAGCAGATAAACCGACGCCATCGACAAAAAATATCGGGGCGTAAAATAAAGTAAAACCGGTGCCGCTTTGGGAGAGGAATCTGCCGGCGGCAAGAATCCAGACTTGAGGGGGGAGACGGGGCAACCAAGAGGATAATTGAAATTTAGGCATATACAGTTAAATTAGGAGTTATTTCTGGACGCAGAAACGTGGTTTTTTATAAAAAATACGTTACCGTGTTTAATCAGAGTCAAAAACAGGTGTCTTTGGTCGCAGTGCATAAGTCTTGTGAGTAATTATTAATTTATTCCGTACTTTTTCCGAATTAGTATTAGTTAACCGATGTGATGACAAACATAAGTGAGCTTAACAATTCTTCAGGGTATGTTACACAAAAGTTACCATTAATTTAAAAATACTTAACAGAATTTTAGAAAAAAGTTAGTTAAACTCTAGAAAAGGCAGAAGAAAATTTTAGAGGGTCTAATTATATGACAGCTATTACAACATCAAGAGTGGAATCAATCAAACCGCGATGGCAAGCAATTGTCATGGTGGCCCTAATTTTCTGGCTCAGCGGTAGCCTGATTTTGGATTTAGTAATTATGCCCAGTCTCTACGTATCTGGCATGATGACATCTCCCGAGTTTGCAACAGCCGGAAATTTAATGTTCTGGGGATTCAACCGCGTTGAGTTAATCTGTTCAGGCCTGGTGGCAACGGGTTTGATGGTTTTGAGCAATTTAGTCAGTGAGTTCGGCAAGCGCAGCCGCACAGCAATTTTATTATCATTGGTACTTCTAGCGATCGCCCTGATTGACACCTACGCCCTGACACCCCAAATGAGCGGCTTGGGAATGCAGCTAAATCTGTTCGATTCCGCAGCAGAAGTGCCCGCCGGGATGAATCTACTGCACCAAGGCTATTTTGCATTGGAAGCGCTGAAGTTGGCTGTCGCCGGTACGCTGCTGGGCTGGTGCTACCAAAACCAAGTTTAATCCACACAATGCTCAGATGTTGAGTTGAGAAAAAAAACTCAACCTGCAGCGGCGGGGGGCGTGAATTCACGCCCCCCGCTAATTTTTTAAATTTTAACGCGATCGTAAACACCGGATTTGATATTCATCGGCGTTAATCTGTGTTTATCTGCTTGTATCTGCGGTTAAAAAAAGAGAATTTCTAGGGCCGCAGATGACAAGGGATTGACACTGATTCACGCAGAGGTCGAGAAAAGAGATAGGAATAATTCCGATGCTAACAGATTTGATATAACTATACTGTCAAGTTTGCTGACCCGCCCAGAAACGGATACTTGCGAACGACTCCTGTGGTGGAGAGATCAAAATTTTAGACTCTTGTTCAAACTCCCAGATTCATCTGTGGAGAAAATCTAAAATCTAAAATCTAAAATCTAAAATCCACTGACGGCACGCCCTACTCGGATGCTTCGGGTAAATTTGCTTTTGGCCACAGCAGGCGCAAGCCCATCACCGCAAATCCGATCGCCGCGAGCCCCTTTACCAGTCGTTCCGGCAACACCTCTGCCGTGCTGAAGCCGATCGCCACCCCGATCAAACTCGCCAGCAGCAGCGCCGACGCCGTACCAAAAAATACAGCCCGCGGCGAGTTACAACTGCTGCCCAGGGCGATCGCAGCTAATTGACTTTTGTCTCCCAATTCTGACAAAAACACTGTAATAAAACTGATTCCCAAAAGTTGCCAGTCCATGTTTTTTTTGTTCTTAGTTAGCTATTGTAGAAATCTACGACTTACCGACAGGCAAACAATTAACCCAGCACTTCCCACAGCAGAACCGCCGAAATCGCCAGTAAAATCACTCCGGCTGCTCTCTCCAAAGTTCTCGGAGCAATCCGACTAGCCAGCCACCTTCCCAGCAACACCCCCAGCAAACTGGTTGCTATCAAAGCCGAACCCGCACCCGCAAAAACGATCCAAGGATTTCGAGATTCAGCCGTCATCAGCAAAATTGCGAGCTGAGTTTTGTCTCCAATTTCAGCTAAAAAAATAGTTGCAAAAGTCGAAGCAAAAATTGCCCAGTGCTTCGGCTTCAGTTTCTTTTGTTCCTGACAAATATCGGGATTTAGAGTCACTGAGAGTTCAGCGGGCTCCGGGGTTAAAGCAGCACAAATCTCAGTAACCTCTTTTATTTGTAGTTGTACCTGTTGTGGCAAATCATAATTGAGGTTTACTGAGTCAGAAGCAGACAAGCTTGGCGGAACAGAATCAAGTTTCACAGGCAATGAGTGCTAAAAGCTATTTATTTTTGACTTGTACTTTTGATTCTAACTTTCTCTGTGCCTGCTTTTACCAAACCAGGGTCATCTTTTTTGCCACTGATTTGAGCAACTGATTCCTGGAACAACTCACCGCACCCAAAAAGGGATACAAGCCCCCAGATCGATCTGTCGAGTCAATCTAAAATCTAAAATTGGCTGACGCCTACAAGCCCCCAGACTTATCTGTCGAGTCAATCTAAAATCTAAAATCTAAAATCTAAAATTGACTGACTGACTGGTTCATGTGC
This sequence comes from Microcoleus sp. Pol14D4, assembly GCF_036701245.1. Lineage (NCBI taxonomy): Bacteria > Bacillati > Cyanobacteriota > Cyanophyceae > Oscillatoriales > Microcoleaceae > Microcoleus > Microcoleus sp. Pol14D4. Next base: position 30,279 of record NZ_JAUBQM010000009.1, on the reverse strand, counting down.
CGTAAGTTCGATCGCCCGCATCTCCCAAACCAGGTACAATAAAGCCCTGTTCATTGACTATTTCGTCGATCGTGGCCGTGTAAATCATCAAACTCGGGTACTCTGCACTCAGCCTCTTCAAAGCCGGAGGAGCAGCCACCACAGAGATAATCCGAATCAAGCTTGGGTCAATTCCCCGCTTCGTCAATTCCTGCATTGTCGCTATAATCGTCCCGCCAGTCGCCAGCATCGGCTCGCTAATTATCACCCGCGTTGCCGGGTTAAACTGCGCCGGCAATTTGTTCAAATAACAAGTCGGTTGCAGCGTCTCCTCATTTCTTGCCATGCCTAGGTGGTAAACCGAAGCCAGCGGTACAACCGTCTGAATTCCTTCGAGCAGAGCCAAACCCGCCCGCAAAATCGGTACCACAACTAACGGAGCTTCCGGGTTGATAAAAGCCGCCGGACATTCTGCCAAAGGTGTCTGCACTGTGGTTTCCACTGTCGGGAGCCATTCTCTAATCGCCTCGTAAGCCAGCCACCTTCCCAATTCTGTCATCGCAGAACGAAAAAGTACCGATGGGGTGGCGGCGTCGCGGGCAACAGCCAGCCAGTGTTTAATTAATGGATGTGGAGGAACGTAAACGCGCAGTTGCAGGGACATTAGGAAATTGGGGAGATTGCTAGGTTTGAAGGATTTTATGCGGTGCGGTCGATCTTCTTCAAGGGCTTCCCTAACGGGCGATCGATCGCTCTGTGCAACTTATCACATCCTTGAGGGCGCATACAAGCCAGAGATTGAGTTAGAACCCATTCGCCGATCGACCTCCATCAGCTTATTGAAATATTTTTCTAATAGTATTGACATAAATTAGCAATAAGCTTATAGTGATTTTTAGTGTTCTCCTCTCAAAGGATCGGCAGACGGGGGCAGTCGGCAATGGTAGACTGTTCCCGCATTTTTTTTTGGAAAGCAGGGGCATCGGGCATCAGGCATTGGATATTGGGCATGGGGCATTGCCGAACTTCGGTCTCCCTGGCATCCCTTACATCCGCTACATAATCCGTTGCCGAACTTCTTGCTTCGGGAGCGATCGACTGTAAAATCATAGAAATATTAAGATTTTTAACCGAATGTCAGCTCCTACCCAATCCCAGTTATTTTCTCCCAACTCCCGCCCTACACAGCAAGAGTTTGATGTAATTGTCATCGGTTCCGGCATTGGCGGACTCGTGACCGCCACCCAGCTAGCCGCTAAGAAAGCCAAAGTTTTAGTGCTCGAAAGCTATACAATTCCGGGGGGTAGCGCTGGATATTTCGATCGAGAAGGCTACAGATTTGATGTCGGGGCCTCCATGATTTTTGGTTTCGGACAGCGCGGCACCACCAACCTCCTCACCCGCGCCCTGAAAGCAGTCAACGTCACTCTAGAAACGATTCCCGACCCCGTACAGCTTCACTATCACTTACCCAGCGGCTTAGAACTTGAAGTTCCCCAGGCTTATGATAAATACTTGCAAGAATTAACAGACAGGTTCCCTCACGAACGCGAAGGAATCCACAAATTTTACGGTGAATGCTGGAACGTCTTCAACTGCCTCAACGGGATGGAATTGCTATCTCTAGAAGAACCCGGATATCTCGTCCGAGTCTTTTTTCAGAATCCTTTAGCCTGTTTGGGATTAGTAAAATATCTGCCTCAAAATACTGGCGACATTGCGCGGCGCTACATAAAAGACCCTACTTTGCTGAAATTTATCGACATGGAATGCTACTACTGGTCTGTAGTACCTGCAGACTTGACGCCAATGATTAACGCCGGAATGGTATTTTCCGACAGACATTACGGTGGCATCAATTATCCCAAAGGCGGAGTCGGTCAAATCGCCCAAAAATTAGTAGAAGGATTAGAAAAATGCGGCGGGCAAATTCAATACAAAGCTAAAGCAAAAAAAATTATTACAGAAAACGGCCGCGCTGTCGGAGTCGAGTTAGCCACCGGCGAAGTTTACCGGGCCAAGCGGATTGTTTCTAACGCCACGCGCTGGGATACTTTTGAGAAATTGCTGCCCGCAGAAGAGATGCCCGCTAGCGAGAAGAAATGGCAGCAGCGCTATCAAAAAGCCCCCAGTTTTTTGAGTTTGCATTTGGGAGTAGAAGCAAGCGTAATCCCTGCTGGTAGCGCCTGCCACCACATTTTGTTAGAAGAGTGGGATAAAATGGAAGCGCCAGAGGGAACTGTTTTGGTGTCAATTCCAACCGTGCTTGACGCAGATTTAGCTCCTGCAGGATATCACATAGTTCACGCTTTTACTTCGAGTTGGATAGAACAGTGGGAAGGACTTTCGCAGCAGGAATATGAGGATAAAAAAGAAGAGGCTGCAGGGAGAATTATTGAAAGATTAGAAAAGATTTTTCCCGGTTTAGATGCCGGTTTGGATTATATGGAAGTGGGGACAGCGCGTTCTCACCGACGCTTTTTGGGGCGCGAAGACGGAACTTACGGGCCGATTCCGCGACAAAAGTTAATGGGTTTGCTGGGAATGCCGTTTAATCGAACTTCTATGCCTGGTTTGTATTGTGTGGGTGACAGTACGTTTCCCGGACAGGGTTTAAATGCGGTGGCGTTTTCTGGGTTTGCTTGCGCGCACCGCATTGCGGTTGATTTGGGTTTTTAGGGCTAGTAAGTGGTTAGACAGAATTAATTACACACTGATTTTTGGCTAGTTTTTTACTAGACAAGGCTTGTAGCCCATAGTTTTGTGTAATTAATTGTGTCGTACTTCTTAGTAGGGTGCGTCAGACGGTTCGTTTGAAAGACGAGAGAAAATGCGAGGTTCCTGGCCACCCTACACAAAAACTAAAAACCCGGTTTTTGGGGAAAAACCGGGTTTTAAACTGAAAATTGGCAGTTTTCATTCTTTTACTGAGTTCACTGGTCGTAGCTACCGCCGACGCCGATTTGGGTATTGTAGATTTTGGCATCAGTTATGGTCATATCTTCCATTGATGCGCCGGATACGTCAGCGGTGTTAATGATGGCTGCAGTCAGATTCGCCCGATCGAGGTCTGCGTCATTTAAACTGGCATTAGTCAGGAAAACTGCGGTTAAGTTAGCAGCCGTCAAGTTAGCACCCGTTAGGTCAGCACCTTCGAGGTTGGCCTTATATAGGTTTGCTCCTCGTAAATTTGCTTCTCTCAAATCAGCACCAATTAAATGGGCTCCCGTTAAATCTGCTCCTGACAAGTCGCACTTAAAACATTGCCCAGTTGACAGTAACTGTTTGACGTGAACGGGATTTTCAGCGCGAGCAGGCCCAGCCAACAGTAGGGGAGTAATTAAAAAAGTAGCGGCTAATAGATTGCGTTTCATAATCCTTTTTTCCTCACCAGACTCTGTATTTAACTTCTTGTGTTGATATCTACAATCTTACCACGGTTGTTTTCGCAAGTTGCGATCTAATTCACAGATGGGCTGTGATATCGATTGCCCTCAACAACACCTAGATGGTTTCGACCAGCTAGCAAAACATAATTTCGCAAAACTTAACACTGCCGAACTTCATACAGTGCACTTTTGTAGTAACCTCTTCTAGGTTAGTTAATATAGCCAACCGATGCGTCTTTCTGAAGATGGAGATGATTCGCAATACGAGGGAGGATTTTAGGGATGATCTTATCGCAAAAAGTTCACATAAAATACCTTGTTTTTAATAAAAGTGTCACGAGACTGAAAAATTAATTTAAAATAAAGATAAGCTTATAACTTTATAGGTAGAGGAAAAGCAGTCACTGGCTTGATCCCCAGCCCAAGCTCGGCTGCATTTTTAACAATAAATTTTAATTAGGTCTCAGCAGCCCCGTAAAAATCCACCTAGTGCTTGGAAACCAGCACTTTTTTGGAATGTCGCAGAGTCCACGCGATCGCAAAACTCAATTAAATATGCTCAAAAACGATTCCTCCAAGTATCTGCCAACGTTAGCTCAAGTAATAGACCCCTACCCCTTGACCGTTGCCCCCGATACCCCACTAGCAGAAGTAATTACCCTGATGGGCCAACGGCGCGGAAGTTGCTCTCTAAACGCAGCCATTCCACCAACCGATATCTATCAGCCACTAACAGACATCGCAAATTCCCCCACCTCAAGTGCATTCAGAGACGCGACAGGTATCTGCGTCTTTGTCGTGGAAAAATCCCTAGAAAAATTATCCTCGCACTCTGGTTCACATTCTCAATTGCAAGGAATTTTCACCGAAAGGGATCTTGTCGATTTGATTGCCTCGGGCCAAAACTTAAAAGGTGTCACTATCGCAGAAGTGATGAAGCAGCCTGCAGCAACTCTGACAAAATCCGAGACTCAAGATATTTTCAGCGCCCTAATTCTGCTGGGGCAAAGAAGAATTAAGCATTTGCCAGTATTGGATAGCGAAGGTCAACTCTTAGGAGTAATTACCCCGGAAAGCATTCGCCAAGCCATGCTGAAACCGGCAAATATCTTAAAAATGCGCCGCGTGAAAGAAGTAATGACCGCACAAGTCATTCAAGCACCTCGCTCCGCGTCAGTTAGGAGTTTAGCTGAGTTGATGGCCGAGCACCGCGTTAGCTGCGTAGTAATTACCGAATCAACAGAATTATCGATTAATTTACCGTTCCCCATTCCAGTAGGTATCGTCACAGAACGGGATATTGTGGAATTTCAAGCTTTAGATATAGATTTGTCGAAAACGATCGCCCAAACTGTGATGAGTACCCCCTTATTTAGCCTCAAGCAAGAAGACTCGCTGTGGGTAGCTCATCAGGAAATGCACGAGCGTTTAGTCCGCAGGTTGGTAGTAACGGGGGAACAGGGAGAACTCCTGGGAATAGTTACTCAAACCAACATACTGCGCGTACTTGACCCGATGGAAATGTCCGGGGCGATTGATGTTCTGCACGATTCAGTGGCAGAAAGAACTAAGGAATTGGAAAAAGCGATCGCATCCCTCAGCTTGACTAATGCCAGACTAGAAAGCGAAATTGCTACCCGCGTGCGGGCAGAGGCCAGACTCCACCTTTTAGAATCTGCTGTAGTGAACGCTAACGACGCAATCGTGATTATGGATGCGGGAGACAGCGATATCTCCGACCCCACCATCATCTATGCCAACGAAGCTTTTACCCAAATGACGGGCTACCTACCCGAAGAAATCATCGGACAAACCCCCAGTTGCTTGCGCGGCCCAGAAAGCGACCCCACCCAAGTCGATAAAATTCGCCGTACTTTCTCTCGCCAAGAACCCCTACGCCTAGAATTGATTAACTACCGCAAAGACGGTTCAACATATTGGGTGGAACTCAACAGCGTACCCATTGCCGACACCTCCGGGAACGTTACCCACTGGGTGTCGGTGCAGCGAGATATTACCGATCGCAAGCGCATGGAACAAGCATTTTTTGAAGAAAAAGAACTCGCTCAGGTAACACTACAATCGATCGGCGATGGCGTAATCACTACTGACGCCGACGGCTGCATTTCCACACTTAATCCAGTTGCCGAACAACTCACGGGTTGGTCTACCTCGGAAGCTAAGGGTTTGCCCCTCGCCAGCGTGCTGAGAATAGTTGACGAAACTACCAGGCGGCCGACCGAAAATATCGCCGAAATCGCTTTGTGCGAAGGTCGGATTGTTGACCAAGGACACAACAGCTTGCTGATTGACCGCAACAACACCGAATTTGCGATCGACCACTGCGTCGCCCCCATCCACGCTAGCAGCGGCGAAATTGTCGGGGCCGTCGTTGTGTTTCGAGATGTCACGCAAGTGCGAACTCAAGCGCGGCAACTCACCTGGCAGGCAACTCATGACCCCCTGACGCAATTAGTCAACCGCCGGGAATTTGAGTACCAGCTAGAGCACGCCCTACACGGCGCTCAAGGTTACGGGCAAGAACACGTGATGCTTTACCTGGATCTCGATCGCTTCAAAATAGTTAACGACACCTGCGGTCATGCTGCTGGGGACGAACTGCTGCGCCAAGTCAGCCAGCTATTTAAAAGCAATATCCGCAAAACAGATATTTTGGCACGTCTGGGTGGCGATGAATTTGCCGTACTCCTGTACAACTGTCCCGTCGAACGAGGATTGAACGTTGCTGAAACGCTGCTGCGAAGCATTCAGGCATTCCGCTTTGCGTGGCAGGACAAAACTTTTTCGATCGGCGTCAGTATCGGTTTGGTAGCAATCAATCCCAAAACAGCCTCGACATCTGCGATTTTGAGCGCGGTCGATATGGCCTGCTACGCTGCTAAAAATAAAGGTCGCAACCGGGTACAGGTTTATCAAGCCGGCGATCGAGAATTAATCAAACAGCACGGCGAAACCGAGTGGGTGGTGCAAATTCATCAAGCTTTAGAAGAGAATCGCTTTTGCTTGTACTCTCAGCCGATCGTGCCTTTGCTCAACTCTCCAACCACCGGCACCCACTGCGAAATCCTCTTGCGCCTCCAGTTGGAAACTGGTGAGTTGGTGTCGCCGATGGCGTTTATTCCGGCGGCCGAACGCTACAACTTGATGCACGCGATCGACCGTTGGGTAATTCGCACTTTATTTAGCAATTTATCTAAAATTTTCACGGCAAATTTGTTAGTCCAAAACCCTGGGGTAGGCAGCGATAAAATAGTTACCTTCCCTGCTTGCTCTCTTTCTGAGCTGCAATCGTCATTTGGCAAATATCCCAACCTTTATTCAATCAACCTTTCTGGGGACAGCCTCAACGAAGAAAAGTTTATCGAGTTTATTCAAGAACAGTTTTCTATCCATCAAATACCGCCGCAAATAATTTGTTTTGAAATTACCGAAACCGTTGCCATTGGTAATCTCAGTAAGGCCGCCAGCTTGATTTGGCAACTTAAGGAACTAGGCTGCCAGTTTGCCTTGGACGACTTCGGCAGCGGGATGTCTTCCTTTGCTTACCTGAAAAGTTTGCCAGTTGATTATCTCAAAATAGACGGCAATTTTATTAAGCATATTGTCGATAATCCTATTGATGTCGCAATGGTGGAAGCTATTACCAAAATCGCTCACGTCATGGGAATTAAAACTATTGCCGAGTATGTTGAAAATCAAACAATTATGGATAAACTCAATGAACTTGGGGTAGATTACGCTCAAGGTTATCATTTGGGCAAGCCTCAACCTTGTAACTTCACCTCTCCTATTTTAGAGGAATTTTTGGGGGAGTTTCCTGTTAATTCTTTGGCTTTTGAGGCTAAGCTAGCTTGTTGAAGAAGGAAGTTCGGCAACGAGCAAACAATGGGATGTAACCGATATCGTGCACCATTGTCAGCAACAGGCATCTTGCCTGTTCATAAAAGGCGTAATGGAGAATGGTGCAACATATGAGATTTAACGGATTTAAGGAAGGGATGTTGAGGGAACAAGGAAAAAGGAGATGTTAAGTTGCGATCTCACTTCCCCATTCCCCCTTTTCTATTACCCATTACCTTCTACAATTGTTTCCGCTGCTTCAATGTACTGGCTGTCTAACAGAAAAGCACCTTTTTCAAAACGAATTCCCCAATAATTGCCGGGACGCCGATCGATCACAACGCCTTCAGCGCCGATAGCAATTAAATTCGCAGGCCGCAGCATCGGCATCGGTTCGGCAGTTTTGACGTAAGGCGGCATCGCCACAACTCGGACTTTTTGACCGATTGTAAATTCTTTTTCCATGAGTTTTATTTTCTAAAGAAACACAGCGATAAAGGAATGTTTCTGTTTGATTGATTAATTAGGGATGATAATAAAATGGAGAACTATGAAGCGTAATTAAGGGAATTATCGGCAAAATTATTGATATTTTAGGGTTCCATCTTCGTTATATTCAAGTTCATAATATTTTCCACCTAACCCTAAGTCATGAAGACATCGTTGGTAGTTTTTGGCTCCCATATCGAAAGGGTTGGTTCTGTTCAATCTTGCCCATTCAGCTATCTTTAGCTGGTTAGTTACCCCTGAAGCATCGGCTACGGTTTTGACAATCCAATCAAACATTTTTTGTCCTATAAGCTGTCTTTCACTGTACCTCTCTATATTAGCTATATATTCACCTATAGGCAATCAAACATTTTTTTCCTCTAAGCTGTATCTCATCCCTAACTCGGACGATCGCCCGTAACACCCCTGACCGATCGCGCTACAATTGTCAATCGGGATGAAAATGGCTGATTAGGAAACTAGAGGAGTAGGTGTTATGGCTACAAGTCGTCGCATTGAGCGTGTAGCTTCAATGATTAAACGGGAAGTCAGCCTGATGTTGCTGAATGGAATCAAGGACGACCGGGTAGGTGCCGGTATGGTTAGCGTTACCGATGTAATTGTTTCGGGAGACCTTCAGCATACAAAAATTTTTGTCAGCATCTACGGTACTGATGAGGCGAAGGCCGAGACTATGGAGGGTTTGAAATCTGCTACTAGCTACGTCCGCAGTCAGTTGGGCCAACGATTGCAACTGCGCCGGACGCCGGAAGTGATTTTTCTCGAAGACCGTTCTTTGGAACGGGGCGATAAAATGTTGATACTGCTGAATCAGCTTTCTGCCGATCGCAAACCAGGTATGTTTGATGACGAAGAATTGGCCGAAGGCAATGAAAATGATGATGATGATGATGATTTAGAAGCAGACGACGATTAGTGTCTGAAGGTAGTCAACAGTCCACAGTCAACAGTCCACAGTCAACAGTCCACAGTCAACAGTCCACAATTCCTAATTTCCCATGATTGACAATCTTTCCTTACCAGAACTGGTGGCCCAGATGTTCGTGGTGCGCGCTTCTGGCTGCTTGTTCGACCACCAAATTCGCTATCCCGAATGGGAACCAACTGCTAGCAAACTCCGCTATTATCTGGAAAAGTTGGGCGTCGGCGGGGTGATTTTGGTCGGGGGAAGTGCTGCGGAGTTGGCAGTTCGATCGCACCAATTGCAGTCTTGGGCCAAGTTTCCGCTACTGCTGGCGGCTGATATTGAGGAAGGTGTCGGCCAGCGGTTCGCGGGGGCGACTTGGTTCGGGCCGCCGATGGCGATTGCTGAAGTGGCGCGACACGATGCAGGTAAAGCCGATCGATATGCTGAACAAATGGGCGCTGTCACTGCGATCGAAGCTAGGGCGATCGGTCTAAATTGGATTCTCGCACCGGTGGTTGATGTTAACAACAATCCCGACAATCCTGTGATTAATGTCCGCGCTTTTGGCGAGACACCGGAAATTGTCGGCAAATTAGCCGCTGCTTTTATTCGAGGCGCAGGTGATCACCCGGTTTTGACCACAGCTAAGCATTTTCCCGGCCACGGCGACACGGCGGTTGATTCTCACTTGGAATTGCCAGTTTTGCCACATTCGCCAGCGAGATTAGCCCAGGTTGAGTTACCTTCTTTTGTCGAGGCGATGGCTGCTGGGGTCGATGCTGTGATGAGTGCTCACTTGCTGATTCCGGCTTGGGATGCGGATTTTCCTGCTACTCTTTCTCGCAAAATTTTGATCGGAAAGCTGCGAGAAGAGTTGGGATTTGAAGGTTTGATTGTGACGGATGCTTTGGTGATGGGTGCGATCGCCAATAAATACGGCGCTAATGAAGCTGCTGTTTTGGCTGCTGAGGCTGGTGCGGATGTTTTGCTGATGCCGCTTGACCCGGAAGGGGCGATTCTCGCTGTCTGCGAAGCTGTCACTCAAGGGCGGCTTTCTATATCACAAATCAAGGAGTCTGTCAAGCGTATTTGGAAAGCGAAAATAAAGGTGGGTATGTTGATTTCTGACCCCCTCCAACCTCCTCTTGCTAAGGGGGGGAGCAAGAATTTACAATCCATGGAGTCGATCGACTTAAGTTTGCTGGCAAATCCCCAGGCAAGGGCAACTGCTGTCGATATTTTGCGAGATTCTTTGAAATTTGGTGGCAATCTACCTTTACAGGTTCCAAAAGCCCCAGAAAACCAGCTTTTGCGGAATTTGATTGTTGTAGATGATGTTTTGGGGTGCGAGTTTTTGGGCAACCACACTCCGGCCATCGCCATTCCCGAACAGTTTGGTTACGAATTGCAACTAATTGACGATCGCACAGTTGCGATCGCTGAAAATACAAGTGCAGAGTATGTTTCTCCGACACTGCTGCAAATTTTCATTCGCGGCAATTGCTTCCGAGGCAGTGCTGGTTTGACCGAAGCTGCTCAAGATTGGTTTAAGAAATTATTAAAAACGGGAGAACTGCAAGCTGTGTTAATTTACGGCAGTCCCTACGTTTTAGAGCAATTTTTGCCACACTTGCCTCCGAGTATTCCTTATGTATTTTGTTTTGGGCAAATGCCGGCAGCGCAATCTCTCGTTCTAGAAGTGCTCTTCGGCATTGACGGAACTGCTAATGTTTGAGTTGCCGGACTCCTAAATCTTTCCTTTGCTGTTTCCGTCAAGACTTAAATTCATCAACCCGGTTTCTCGCAAGAAATGTTGCCGTTGGTGGCAAAGCATCCAGAAACCGGGAATCCGATGCGGGTTCCTAAGTTCTGAATTGAGCTTTCCAGCAGATCCGCTTGCTAGTCAGGAAAATGCGCTTTTTATCAATATCCTAAGACAGATCCCATCACTTACTGATGATTCGTATAATTTATTTTTATTTACAGCAGTGAATTGTATAGCTGGATACGGACAAAATTTAACTTCCATATTCGTAAGTTTGGACTATATTATTACCAGGGCCATAAAATTTTTTAGTAAAACATTGAGGGCGCATTATGATTCACTCCACTATTCCCCAAATCCAATACTCTTTAGATGTGATCCAAGATGAAGCGCGTCAGCTCGTGCATGAGGGTGTTCTCAGCCGCCAACAGCCGATCTACACCCTGTGCCAATTCATTCCTCCTCGGGAATGGGCTTGTGTAGAGTGCGAATTAGAAAAATGCGACTTCTTGCTGCGCGATCGCATCGCCGACCTGATCGGTTCTGAAAAATGGGACAATGACTAAAGTTGGGTTCTCTTAAATTAAGTTGGCAAGTAAACTTCGGCTGTGTTAAAGACTCTTGATTCTTTAATACTGGGAATTTTCGGCGCGCAAATTTTCCAACTCGGCCCTCAGCGCTGCCATGTGTGCAGTTAATTCTTGAATCTCTAGCTTTACGTTAGGCTGTACAACCGAATCGGGAGGAGCATCAGTCGCTGCATCTGATTGCTTGGACGAGACAGGCTCACTGTCTGCATTCTCCCGATCGCCCGGTTGAGAGAAAATAGTATCTACAAAATTCCGGGCTTCTCGCTCAGTCGCTTCTCCTTTTTCCAGCAGCTCATCGGCTAGCTGGCCAAAATCTGACTTCAGTTTGTCAAGATTTTCTTCCCGCTTCAGAGGATCTTGCAATGTCTCAATTAAAAAGGAAGTTGCACCTAAAGTTAGGTGAAATCCTGTTTGCAGCATTTGAGGCAGGTTGTCGGGATTCATCTAAAAATGCCGCTAGAACGTTTTTCTGAGTTTTTGCTTCGCTAGTTGCTCCCAAGTCGGGGCGTAAAGCCGCTTCTTAGGGAGAAGATACTTGCCTTCAGGGTAGCGATCGCCCCGATTCAGGAAATATCAGCTTTTGGGGACGTTTTGCCATTGTGCCAATACTAATCGTATCATTACTTCGGAAATTAATAAATGTCAAGTGTAAACTTTTGTAACTGCCAATCCAGACTTTCCGACTGGAAGGCTCAGTCTATTTGATATTTCAGATTAAACAGGACTTAGGCAGTGTGACTAAAAAAAGCTGGTTGCTCGGCCCCCGTGGGTAAGTCCTGTTCCATCCAGTTAAGGATACAGCGCCTCACCTGTGGATGGGTCAAATATAAATAGTCGATCGAAGTCAAGCTGTACCGTCAGTCGATCGCCCGATCGCAAGCGAACACTCGCAGGTATTTGTAACTGTACAGTAGTTTCAGCGCTCAACAACGGCAAACTCGCCCGAATTAAAGTTTCTCGCCCCAGAGGTTCCACTACTTTTACTTCTACATCAAGAGGGACTTTTTCTAATGCCCAAACATCTGTTTTCAAATCATCTTCTTCTGCGGTTTGTGGGGTAAATATTTCTATATTTTCTGGACGGATGCCCAAATCAAACCCTTGTCCTTCTCTCGCGTGCAATTTTTTCTGAATCGAGGGCGGACAGGCTAAATGTTGATTTCCTATTTGAAAAGATTCGTTAGTATATATTACAGGCAAAATGTTCATGGGGGGATTGCCTAAAAATGTTGCCACCATGCGGTTAGCTGGTTTGGCATAAATGCTTTGCGGGTCTCCAATTTGTTGAATCTTTCCCCCATTTAAGACCACAATCTTATCAGCTAAAGTCATCGCTTCCACTTGGTCGTGGGTGACGTAAATTGTGGTAATTCCCAGCCGTTGATGCAGTTGTTTGAGTTCTGCTCTAGTGTCATCTCGCAGTTGAGCATCAAGGTTAGAAAGCGGTTCATCTAAAAGAAATACTTTCGGTTCGCGGGCGATCGCCCTTCCGAGTGCTACACGCTGCTGCTGCCCGCCTGATAGCTGTTTGGGCTTACGCTTGAGAAGGTGGTCGATCGAGAGCGATCGGGCTACTGTTTCGACTCGTTCTTGAATTTTATTCGGGTCAACATTCCGCATCCGCAATCCAAATGCCAAGTTTTCTGCGACAGTCATGTGCGGATAAAGCGCGTAATTTTGAAACACCATTGCTACATCCCGCTGTCTCGCCGGAATGTTGTTAACTAAATTATCTCCGATGTAAAGATTTCCGGAAGTTGCGGTTTCTAAACCTGCAATTGTCCGCATAATTGTGGATTTCCCGCAGCCGGATGGCCCGACTAATACCCAAAATTCCCCGTCCGGGATTTTGAAGCTGATGTTTTCGATCGCGGTGACGTTTTGGTAGCGTCGGGTAATATTTTCTAAGCGAACATTTGCCATTGGTTATTTGTTAGTAGTTATTGGTTGTTAGTTATTTGTTAGTGATTTTTACCTTTTGTCTTCGGAAAGTTTGTTTAATTCTAAAACTGTGCGGGCTAATTCTTCAACGATGGGGGTTGATTCAGCTTGGCAAAACGCTTTTACTAAAGAATTATAATACCAGAGAGAACCGTCTTTGCCGCCTTTGAAGGGTTCCCAAACAGTATCTCCTAATTGACGGGAATCTTTCAGGATCGATCGGACATTATAAAGTTTATCAGCAGCCGAGACTAATCTCACTGAGCCAGAAGCTGTAGAAATGCGATCGATATAGGCTTGTTTTCGCTGACGCCAAGGGGGTTTCGGCGTCTCGTCACTTTCGGTACAGCCGTCTACAATCGCTGTGACAGTATCCCCAAAGCGGCGGCGGATGGCTTCGCGGGTGGTGGCGCCGCCTCGATCTTCGATCGCATCGTGAAGCAAAGCCGCGATCGCCTCATCTTCATTTGCCCCATATTCTAAAGCTATACTAGCAGTGCCCAACAAATGGGCAATGTAGGGAACGCCCGAACCTTTGCGAAGTTGGGTAGCGTGCAATTCTGCTGCATAGGTGAGGGCTTCAGAAAAACGGTTTGAGAGAATCATGAAAGTCACCTTTCTGAATTGCTATGATATATAAATTGTCGGGCTAAGTTGAAAAAACAAAATCTACCAATTTCAATCATGTCATCGAATGCGATCGAGAGCGATCGCTTGTAAACTTATAATAGTTAAACAGAGGTTGCGAGCATGACAGCTACTATAATTATACCCGAAAATGCAGACAAAAACTCAGAGTTAGAATCACATCCTAAATTAGAAAATACACCAGAAATTTCCCACGAATCTGAGCCTAAAAAAGTCATATCTCTTGAAGATTTTTTAGTCAGACCTGCTTATAGAATGGAATGGGTTGACGGCAACTTAGTGGAGAAAACAGGAATGACATTCAAGCACAGTCTAGCTCAATCTAAATTAGCCCGTTTCTGGGGAAATTATAAAGACTCCAGCGGCCAGGGAGGAGAAGTGCTTACAGAAATCCTTTGCCGCACTAGCAAGCGGGGCCGCCGTCCCGATGTTGCTTATATTACTCCTGAACTGCTGCCAGAATCAGGCAATTTTACAGCATTTTCCCAAAGTTTTCCTTTGATAGCGGAAGTTGCTTCCCCCGAAGATAGCGGCGAAGAGTTATTTGCCAAAGCTCAGGAATATTTGGAATCGGGATGTTTAGAAGTTTGGTTGCTATTTCCTGAAGCGAGATTAGTATTTGTGAATGCAGGGCAACGCTGGCGGTTGTTTAATGCGGATGAAGTGGTTAACACTCAAAGTGTGCTTGCAGGTTTTAGCGTAGCCGTCAGTGAATTGTTGGCTTGAGTAATGTGTTCACCTAATTTATTATTAAAACCATTAAATTCAAATTTAAAACTTAAATTCAAGGTAATTTTTTGTATGTTAAGACTTGGTTTAATGAGTATGTGGCAGGGTTTAAATCGAGTTTAAAATAGCTCAAACTACAGGTAACGAAATAAGTATTGATACATTGGAACGCGCTCGATATATAAAGTTCCGCTTTTTCCAATCAACGTCAAAGACTTTTTTCGGGATTTTAAAGAGGGGGTGGAAAAATTTGCTAAACAATCTACGTTTAATTGTACAACAGGAGAGGGGCTTCTAAACTAATGCAATTTTGGCTCAAAGTATTTCTTCTTCGTGAGCTTTATGTGGGCTTCAATCGCTTAATTCCTTTTATGAATCGGTTTCTGGGAGTCATTCCTGTAATTGAAGACGATCCTGATTTGCACTTTTCCTCCGCCTGGACAGACAAAAGAGCGATAGTTTTAATTATCGAGCTGCGTAAAATATTTAAATCTCAACTATCAATTAAAAAAGGGCGGTGGCTAACAACAGCCACCGCCCTCAAGATAGTATTGTGCTATCTAAATCTTTGCTTACGCAGGAAGCAAGACTGAATCAATAATGTGGATGACGCCATTATCAGCAGCAACATCGGCTGCTGTAACGGTAGAATCATTGATTTTGACGCCATTGGAAGCATCAATTTTAACTTCTGAACCTTCCACTGTCTTGGCAGATTTCAGCTTGACCACATCAGCGGCCATAACTTTGCCAGAAACGACATGATAAGTCAAGATTTTTGTGAGCTTAGGAATGTCCTTAAGCAGTGCTTCTACAGTACCTGCGGGAAGCTTAGCAAAAGCTTCGTCAGTAGGCGCAAAAACTGTGAAGGGGCCAGCGCCTTTGAGAGTATCTACTAAACCCGCAGCTTTGACAGCAGCAACTAGGGTTGTAAAAGATCCAGCCGAAACGGCGGTATCAACGATATCAGCCAAGTGAGTCACCTAGTTTTTGTAATCTATAAATCACTATAACGCTAAAAAGTTAATTTAGCTACATTAATTTTTTCTCTGGTTCTGTCTGGTTTTCTGATTATTGAATATAGCATTTTTTATTCAACTCTTTTCCTGAATACCTATCTAAAGATAGATATTTGTTTTTCCGTTTTAGTGTATTTTAATTTATTCATGTAATCCTAAATACATTAGTAAGACGATCGCCCCTGCACGCTTTTTAAACTAAACGCAGGGGGGAGACTGCATCGCCCCTGCTACGACATTTTGATTAACTTGGCAAAACATTCAACCTTCAGCACAGCGATAAGGCCCCGTAAAACCCAACACCCAGACAGATCGCAACAGTTTGTGAAATCCCGATCTAAACTGTTAACAACCATTAACTAGCGGAAGGGTGACATGAGATACAAACTACTAGGTCACAGCGGACTTCGCGTTTCCGAAATCTGCCTAGGAACCATGACTTTTGGGGAAGAGTGGGGTTGGGGGAGCTCCTACGACGAAAGCCGGAAAATGTTCGACGCCTTTGCAGAAGCGGGCGGCAATTTCATTGATACCGCGAATCTCTACACCAACGGTACTAGCGAAAAATATGTCGGTGAGTTGATCGCAGGCGATCGCGAAAAATGGGTAATTGCCACTAAGTATAGCCTCAACATGAAGAATGGCGAAATCAACGGTTTTGGCAACCACCGCAAAAATATGGTGCAAGCAGTAGAAGCAAGTTTGAAGCGATTGCAAGTTGAATACATAGATTTGCTGTGGCTGCACGCTTGGGATTTTACTACACCAGTCGAAGAAGTGATGCGCGCTTTTGACGATTTGATACGCGCCGGCAAAGTTCTTTATATCGGAATTTCGGATACGCCGGCTTGGATTATTTCTCAAGCAAATACGATCGCCAATCTGCGCGGCTGGACACCATTTATCGGTTTGCAAATCGAGTATTCTTTAAAAGAGCGAACTCCAGAACGGGACTTGATCCCTATGGCAAAAGCCTTTGATATTGGCGTCACCGCTTGGAGCCCTTTAGCAGCCGGTTTGCTGACAGGAAAATACAACACTTCAGAAACAGCCAGCGAAGCTAAACGGCTGAATTCACCTGAATCGGGAAAAATTAACGAACGAGACCTAAAAATTGCTGACGAAGTTAGCAAAATAGCAGCCGAAATTGGCAAACCTGCTTCTCAAGTAGCCCTAAATTGGCTGATCCAACAGCCAGTCGAAGTTATTCCGATTGTAGGTTCGCGTAAACTCTCACAACTTCAGGAAAATCTCGCTTGTTTGGAGTTTAAATTAACTCCCGAACAAATGCAGCAGTTAGACAAAGTAAGTGCAATTGAATTGGGTTTTCCTCACGATTTCTTAAAGAGTTCGACGGTGCAAGATTTTGCCTTTGGAGGTGGAATCGCCAAGATTGACAGCCGCCGACTGTAAAGTTGCTGCCATTTTCTAGTCGCGGGTTTACGTTGATATTTTGCGTTTGATGGCAGATACCGGCGAACCCGCCCTTAGAGGGATGATTGGCATTTGTGCTGTGGGGGCGAGGTTAAACTGACACCCACAGCGTAAATGTCGTCACCTTGGTTTCTTGCCACAGACTCGCGTAAAATCTTAGGTTTATCCTTGCGATTACCTGTTTTCTTTGATATTGTTGAGATAGGTGATATTGTGTCAGTTTAACCCCACTGCATAAAGTGTTAATTGTTAATCTATCGGAAGTTAGAAATCTCTGGCGTCCTTTGGTATATTAGGATACAAATTTACCAAATTAGCTATCGGATGAGTTAAAAAAAAGCAAGGTTTGTCAAATCAAAAAGCAACATAGACTTGATGGCAAATTTTCTATCATCTCCAAATAAAGCAATAAAACTCGCTCTTTTTTCACCCCGTAGCTGCCAGTTAAGAGTCATTTTACAAGGTCGATCGGCATTTTAACGGCTTTTGAACCCAGCGTGCAAGCTAGGTGTCTCCTGAGATAAAAGTCATCCTTCAGATAGAAGTTAAGACCGAAAAACTGGGTTACATTTAACAACAATGGCAAGTCTAACAATATTAACTTATCTCTAAGTTTCAATTTTGTTTCAATTTTGAAAAAAGCAGATAAGCCTGTTTTTTCCGCAGCTAAACAGTTTCTTTGTTTGGCTCACTAAATGCGGCGCTTGCTCGTCAATAAAACTTCTCAGATTTATGCTTGCGACTTTCAGTAAGGCACTGCTGAGAAATATATCCTATTGACAACTTTTTGACAACTTTTAACGGACAAATTTTCCTTGACAAATTCCAGAGGCTAATATGTCGCCCCCACAAAACTCAGTAAACAATAATTATAGCAATAAAGAGCGAGCATGGGAGATCCGATTTACCTCTATAGATCCAGCCAAATCGCCCTCTCAATTCGCTGCGTCGCCCGCATTGCGCGCCAACTTATCAACAACTGAGGCTGTAGATACACCAGATTTAGTTTGCCTCTCTCATCTGCGGTGGAATTTTGTCTATCAGCGTCCGCAACATCTCTTGAGTCGCTGTGCCAAAACTCGTCGCGTATTTTTTGTAGAAGAACCGGTGTTTAGCGCGGCTACAGATTGGTGGCTTGATGTCAGCATCCACGAAAGCGGAGTCTGGGTAATAGTACCGCACCTGAGCGAAGGAATCAGCGAAGCAACAGCACAAACTGCTCAGCAAGCCATGCTAGATGATTTGTTTCGATCGGCGGAAATTAGCCAGTACATCCTCTGGTATTACACACCAATGGCTGTCAGTTTCACAAGCCACTTACAGCCGCTAGCTGTAGTCTACGATTGCATGGATGAACTGTCAGCATTCAAAGGCGCACACCCCGATTTAAAAGCCAACGAAAACCAACTATTAAAGCGCGCCAGCGTAGTATTTACCGGGGGACACAACCTTTACGAAGCCAAACAGCACCAGCACCCAAACATTCACCCCTTCCCCAGCAGCATCGAAAAAGAACACTTTGCGACAGCCAGGAATCTTTCAGAAGAACCGGCGGATCAAAAAGACATTCCTCACCCGCGTTTGGGATTTTATGGCGTCATAGACGAACGAATGGATCTCGAACTCCTAGCGGGCATGGCCCAAGCAAGGCCGGACTGGCATTTAGTCATCATTGGCCCGGTGGTGAAAATCGATCCGGCAACTCTGCCAACTCACCCAAATATCCACTATCTTGGTGGCAAATCTTATCAAGAATTGCCAGCGTATCTTGGCGGATGGGATATCGCCATGCTGCCTTTTGCGATTAACGAATCGACTAAGTTTATTAGTCCCACGAAAACTCCAGAATACCTCGCTGCTGGCAAACCGGTGATTTCTACTCCTATCCGCGACGTGGTGCGGCCCTACGGAGAAAACGGCTTGGTTCGGATTGCTAGCAATTCTTCAGAATTCGTTGCTTGTGCTGAAGAAATCCTCAGCGAAAGTTCAGATGTTCGCACCAAGTGGCTGAACGAAGTAGACGCCTTTTTAGCAGACAATTCTTGGGACAACACCTGGGGTGAAATGCTGGGGTTGATAGAAAGTGCGATCGATGATAAAAGGCAGAAAGCTGAAGGCAGGATGAAAGTTGTAAGTTAGGAATGTTGAGGTTGAAGTTAAACAGTTAGACTTTACGGATTCAAAAATTAACACTCAACTCTCCTCGCTTTATGTCCAATTACCAATTATTCCTTACCCTTACCCTTACCCACAATCAGAGGTATTTCAATGTTTGACTATTTAATCGTCGGAGCCGGATTTGCAGGTAGCGTCATTGCCGAAAGACTAGCAAATGAGGCCGGAAAAACTGTCCTGATAATTGATACCCGCAACCACATCGGCGGCAACGCATACGATCACTACGACAATCACGGCATCC
Organism: Microcoleus sp. Pol14D4; assembly: GCF_036701245.1. Classification (NCBI taxonomy): domain Bacteria; kingdom Bacillati; phylum Cyanobacteriota; class Cyanophyceae; order Oscillatoriales; family Microcoleaceae; genus Microcoleus; species Microcoleus sp. Pol14D4. The sequence continues at coordinate 11,088 of NZ_JAUBQM010000009.1, read as the reverse complement.
TCGTACACAAATACGGCCCCCACATTTTTCACACCAATTCGCGCCAAGTTTTCGAGTATCTTTCGCGGTTCACTGAGTGGCGGCCCTACGAACACCGCGTCCTCGCCAGCGTTGACGGTCAACTGCTGCCAATTCCCATCAATCTCAACACCGTAAACAAACTTTACGGACTGAATCTCACTTCATTTGAAGTAGAAGATTTCTTCGCGAAAGTAGCAGAACCAAAAGATTACATTCGCACTTCCGAAGATGTCGTTGTCAGCAAAGTCGGTCGCGAACTTTACGAGAAATTCTTCCGCAACTACACCCGCAAACAGTGGGGAATGGACCCCTCGGAACTCGACAAGTCAGTGATTGCCCGCGTTCCCACTCGGATTAACCGGGACGATCGCTATTTTACCGATACCTATCAAGCAATGCCCCTGCACGGCTACACTCGGATGTTTGAAAAGATGCTTTCTCACCCAAACATCAAAGTGATGCTGAATACCGACTACCGGGAGATTGAGGGTTTTATTCCTTACGGAGAAATGATTTACACCGGGCCTGTCGATTCCTATTTCAATTATTGCTACGGCAAACTGCCTTACCGTTCCTTGGAATTTAAGCACGAAACGCTGAACGTACCTGTACACCAAGAAGCACCGGTGGTAAATTACCCGAACGAGCATTTATATACTCGCTGCACCGAGTTTAAATATCTGACCGGACAAGAGCATCTAAAAACTAGCATTGTCTACGAATATCCCCAAGCTGAGGGAGACCCTTACTACCCGGTTCCACGTCCAGAAAATGCCGAAATTTACAAGAAATATAAGGCTTTGGCTGATGCAACTCCGGGAGTTTCTTTCGTGGGAAGGCTGGCGACTTACAGGTATTACAACATGGATCAAGTGGTCGCTCAAGCTTTGACAACCTACACACAAATTACTACCAAGCCGGTGATTGAATTGGTAGAAAATGTTAACGCTTCTGCCTCTAATGTCAGCTCCTCCAATGGAGTTGCCCCTCGCCCAGCCGCCGCAGCTTCTCTAGAAGTCGCTGTTGTCAACAACGGCAATGGCACCGGCAACGGCAACGGCAAATCTTCTACCAAGTAGCTGGAAGTTGCGAGTTACTGGTAAAAAGGTAAGGTGCCTCCGGAGCACCTTACTCGGTTTTCATCAAAAGTTATTTAATAATTCAAACAAGAATTGAGGTAAAAATGAACGTTCTAGTTAAAATTGTTTTGTCTCATGAGGTTTTGGAGAATTCTCAATTTGCTCAGTTTCAAAAAGAAATACAGCGTCTAATAGAAAGCGGTGGTAAAATTCTTATGCTGGATTTCTCACAAATAAATTTCCTGAAAAATTCCGAGTTAATGGCTGTAGTCGCGATCGTGAAATTAGTTAGAGACAGCGAATGTATCCTTTTGATATCTGCCATGAGCGAACAAGTTAGAATTCTATTTGAACTCACGGGATTACAGCAAATATTTCATTGTTTGCCGTTTGCGGAAGAATTTTATCTCACAAGTGAGCAAACTGAACCGTTAGGAGGTTTGCAAAGTGTTGCTAGCTAGAGGCAGAGGGACAGAGGGGAGATAGGAAAAATCTTCCTGGTTTTTTATTCCTGGTTTATTGTTCCTTCTCCTGACTAATGACTTCAGCACAAGAGAGTCTTCAGATGAGGCTGTTTTAATGGGCAGAACTTTTGCAAATTAATCAGCAAAAAACTTGTCAAAGTGAGGGTAATTGTAGCTAACCTATAAATATAACTTTGGGTAGATGTGCCGATGAGTTGGTTAGGTAGAGAACTAGAAAATTGCGAAATAGAAGAGTCTGCAACTCTTGATAGTAAGGTGACTGTTCAAGGACGGAAAACAGGTTATCCGCGCCCCCAACTGCGCCGGAGCAACTGGATTTGTCTCAATGGTCAGTGGAGATTTGCTTATGATGACGCGGGCCACTGCGTGCAGCCGATCGATATTTCTGAGTGGACTCACACTATAGAAGTGCCGTTTGCTCCAGAATCGGCAAAAAGCGGGATCGGCGACACGAATTTTCACGCCAACTGCTGGTATGAACGCGAATTTGACATACCCCACACAGAAGGCAGAGTTCTCCTCCACTTTGGGGCCGTAGACTACCGCGCCCGCGTCTGGGTAAACGGTCAGTTTGTCATCGAACACGAAGGCGGACACACTCCTTTCACCGCAGACATTACAGCAGTTGTGAATCTCAACGGGCCGCAGCGGGTGACAGTCTGGGCCCACGACGACCCGCAAGATTTGGAGCAACCGCGCGGCAAGCAAGACTGGCAAATAGAGCCTCACAGTATTTGGTATCCGCGCACGACCGGTATTTGGCAGACAGTTTGGGTAGAATTGGTGCCTCACACTTATATCGAGCGCATCCGCTGGACTCCGCAGTTTGAACGCTGGGAAATTGGTTTTGAAGCCTTTGTCGCGGGCGATCGCCAGTCGGGAATCCAGATTAAAGTTAAACTGTCGATCGGCTGTTTGCTGCTAGTCAACGACACCTACGAAGTTATCAACGGCGAAATCCACCGCCGCATCGCCCTCTCAGACCCTGGTATCGACGACTACCGCAACGAACTGCTGTGGAGTCCCGAAAAGCCGACGCTAATTAACGCTCAAGTGCAGTTGTGGGCCGACGGCAAACTACTCGACGAGATTAAATCCTACACCGCCATGCGGACTGTCAGCATCCAGCGCGATCGCTTCATGCTCAACGGCCGCCCCTACTATTTGCGACTGGTGCTCGACCAAGGTTACTGGCCAGACACCATGATGACTGCCCCTTCCGACGAAGCTTTGCGACACGATGTCGAATTAGTCAAAGCAATGGGTTTCAACGGCGTCCGCAAGCACCAAAAAATCGAAGACCCGCGATTTTTGTACTGGGCTGACGTGCTGGGGCTCTTAGTTTGGGAAGAAATGCCCAGCGCCTACCGCTTCACACCCAAAGCCGTACAAAGGCTGACGCGGGAGTGGACGGAAGTCATCGAGCGCGACGGCAGCCACCCCTGTATTGTAGTCTGGGTGCCGTTCAACGAATCTTGGGGAGTTCCAAATTTAGTCGAAGCTGCAGCCCACCGCAACTACGTGCAAGCGCTGTATTTCTTGACAAAAACCCTCGATTCGACTCGCCCCGTCATCGGTAACGATGGTTGGGAAAGCATCGATACCGACATCCTGGCGATTCACGACTACGACAACAATCCGCAAACCCTAGCCAAGCGCTACGGGCCAGAAGTCCAGCTAGCCGATTTGTTCGATCGCGGGCGTCCCGGCGGGCGAGTCCTCACCCTCGACGGCCACCCGCACCAAGGACAGCCGATGATGCTGACCGAATTCGGTGGCATCGCCTGCGCCGGTCGCGAAAACCCCGATTTTTTCAGGGTTTGGGGCTACGTGCGCGCGTCCGACACGCAGGAACTGCAAAGGCGCTACAGCGCGCTGTTGAAGGTGGTAAACCGAGTGGAAATGTTCAGCGGATTTTGTTACACGCAGTTAACCGATACTTTCCAAGAAGCTAACGGTTTGCTGTATGCCGATCGCACTCCCAAGTTTCCCCTAGAGGCGATCGCGGCGGCAACTCTCGGCTGGGATATACCCGAAGAAAGTTCACAGCCGCAAGCTATTACTCAGTGCTAATCGGGCATGGGGCATGGGCCATGGGGCATGGGGCATGGGGGATCGGTTATTAGTTATTAGTTATTAGTTATTAGTTATTAGTTAACAATTACCAATTTCTAAATTCCTAATGCCCAATGCCCCATGGCCCATGCCCAATGCCTAATGCCCAATGCCCAATGCCCAATGACCCATTACCCATTCGATTGATGTTTCAAAGTTTTTTCATGGGCGGATTTGAATGTTCCACCCACAGAGTGCAATCTGGAAAACGCCTCGATGTCACAGCCGCCACCGGTCACGATAAATTTGCAGCAGCCGACTACCAACGCTTGCAGGAACAAGGCATTTACACAGTCCGCGAAGGCCTCCGCTGGCACTTAATTGAACAGTCGCCCGGAAAATACGATTTTTCCAGTTCCCTCCCAATCATCCGCGCCGCCCGCGACATGAAAATGCAGGTAATTTGGGATTTGTTTCACTACGGCTGGCCTGATGATATTGATATTTTCAGTCCCGAATTTGTGTCCAGGTTTGCAAGCATGGTGCGCGCTTTTATGGAAGTGCTAACTGAGGAAACAGACCAAACACCTTTTGTAACACCTGTCAATGAGATTTCATTTATTGCTTGGGCCGGCGGCGATGTCGCCTACATCAATCCGTTTGCAAAAGGGCGGGGAGACGAGCTCAAAATCCAGTTAGTCAAAGCTGCGATCGCAGCGATAGAATCAGTTTGGGAAGTCAATCCCCGCACTCGCATCGTTCAAATCGATCCCACAATTAACATTATTGCTGACCCTGACAAACCGGAGGATCGGGACGCGGCGGAAGGTTATCGCTTATCTCAATATCAAGCTTGGGATATGTTGGCTGGACGTTTTCGACCGGAACTCGGCGGCAAGGAAAAATATCTCGATATTATTGGGGTGAATTATTACGATCGCAATCAGTGGATTCACAATGAAGACCCGATGAAATACACCGATCCGCTGTATCGGCCGTTTCGCGAACTGCTGCAAGAAGTGTTTGAGCGCTACCGTCGGCCCTTATTTATAGCAGAAACAGGCACTGAAGACGAGTTTAGACCGGTCTGGTTTAATTATGTGTGTACTGAGGTAGTGGCGGCGATGAAAGCAGGAGTTCCGATAGAGGGAATCTGCTTGTATCCGATTGTCAACCATCCGGGTTGGGACGACGACAGGCACTGTTACAATGGTTTGTGGGATTATTGCAATGAATCGGGCGATCGAGAAATTTATCAGCCTTTGGCGGATGAATTGCAGTTTCAAAGGCAGCAGATTGAACCGTTGCTGAAGTTGCAGGATTGACAATCGGGGCGATCTAATTCTTTAGGGTGCGCTGCGGCGCACCTTAAGCTGTTAATCTAATTAATAGTCTGATCTCGTGTCCGTTCTATCGACTGCAATATCCGAAAAAAGCCTTGAGCTGCTTTAAGAAAGCAAATAGCTCTACAACCGCTGCTCTCATTCTTCCCATGGACTGCCTTTGGCTTCCAACTCTGCCATTTTTTCCTTCCTTAGTTCATGTAAGGTTCTATTAGTCGAACTAAGCACTGCCCATTCATAAATACTTATAGAAGACCAACCAGTAACTTTCTTTCCCCAATTATTATAGGAGATTTCTTCCCCATTAAATCTGACGAATGTATCATCAATTATTATAGCTTCCGAGCTTTCAAACTCTTTAATTTCAATGCTATCCCCAGCTTTGATTAATTCCCACTCAAACAACTGGTCCATTCGAGGTAGCCAAGTTCTATTAAAGCCCGAATCAGTGGATATAATTTCTTCCTTGATTGTAGAACATTCTCCGGCTAAACCCACGTAAAAATCATCCAGTTGTGGCGGAGGCAAAAGTTTCTCAATCCTCAAAAAACCTTGCTCTCCTATAAAAACAGGAGTGATCTTAAGACAGCTCGCGTCTACCCCATTTGCAATCAACCAAGCAACAGCAGAAAGGGTTTGCTCATCAAAGGATGAGGCTATAAGTATTATTCGTTGTTTTTTGTTAAAGGTTTTGAGTGCGTCATTGCTTGACAAGAATTTATTTAACTCTCGTCTCGCTTTTTCACTAGGAGTCAAATCACCTAATTCATACTCATCTTTGTGGATATCGATATACGAACTATAGACCAACTCTACAAGGGATTCAGGTGTAGAAATTTTGGCATAACTCGCGGCATACCTGATAGCTTGAGATTCAAAAGGTTCTTTTCTGGCTTTGATGTCTTGTACGTCGCGTTTAATCTCGATTAGAACAATATTGCCATCTGCATCAATGGCAGTCAGGTCGCTAATCCCGTTACTCGCATTACGAACTTGTTGGCCTACAATTAGAAGAGTTTGGTCATCCCCAAAGAGCAAATTAATGTTTTTGCGTAAGAACTCTTCAATATGTCTTTCCTGTAAGTTTAAGTCTTTAAAGTTTCTAACTTTTATTTCTATTGCTTCGTTCCTCTGGATGCCGCTGTGGTCGAAAGTAACAGGTATGTACATCGCACTCCCTTTGCTGCTATTAGCTGTCTAAGTGTTCAACTATATTGAGCCTATGTATCCGCTCAATAATCCGGGGTAAATCGCTCAACGATGCACCAGAAACCAAACTAAATAAAGCCTGTTTTTTCTGTTGCTGGGGGCTGTCACGCCTCTTCTGGGCAAAAACCCGGTTTCTGGCTATCCGTGCGTAAGTCCTAATAGCAATAAGGGCGGGCAAGATGCCCACCCCACATACTAGATATCACTTTGATATCAGACTTAAATTTTCAATACCCCCAGGGGAATTCGAATCCCCGTCGCATCCGTGAAAGGGATGTGTCCTAGGCCTCTAGACGATGGGGGCGCGTCGTTGCGTTTGCTTGTGTTCCGCACCTTTATTACCTTAACTAATCTTTCCCAATCTGTCAACTACTTTGCGAAACTTTTTTTTCTACTCGTCCCAAAGCACGTCACAGTAGGCTTTGAGGATGGCGGCGCAATTGCCGATCGCCCCGAGATGAGCAATTTCAAAGCCGTGGGTGTTCTGGGTGGGGAAAGCCAAACAAGCGGCGCGGGCTACGTGGCCGAACTTCATCGCGATCGAAGCATCGCTCCCAAAACCGCTAATTACCGCCAACTGCACCTCTACATCGGCTGCTGCGGCTGCTGCGCGCAATTGGGCGTTCAATCCTTCATCGTAGACTCCGTAGCCGTCCTGAACCAGCAAAACCGGGTTTTCGCTGTCAAGAATCGGGTATTCCGGTGCCAGAGGGCAAATTTCCAAAGCGATCAGCGCGTCCAACGGCTGGCGCTGCGTGAAATACAAAGCTCCGATCGCCCCAACCTCCTCCTTCGCCGACGCTACCAAATAAACATTCACCGCAGGCTCTTTCAAACATTCCGCCAGAGCCAGCAAAATCGCCACTGAAGCCTTGTTGTCCAGAGTGTAGCTGGCGATCCAATCCTTCAACCGCAGCGGGCGCTTGCGGTGCTTTCCCACCACCATCCGCGTGCCCGGTCGAATTCCGGCCTCGGCTAATTCCTCAGCAGTACACTTAGTTTCGATCCAGGCATTTTCCCACTTTAAAGAAACATCTTCCTGCTGAGCTTTCTGAGGAGATTCGTGAGAAACATGGCGGGAACCGAAGCTGAGAATGCCGCTAATTGTTTGCTTGTCTCCGAGCAAATCCACCACGCCTTCGCCGTAAATCCAAGGAAACGAGCCGCCCAATCTGCGGACTTCCACGCGGCCCCCCTCGCCTATTGTTTTAACTAGGGCGCCAATTTCGTCTTTGTGGGCGGTAATGGCGATCGACTTTTCGGGATTGCGGCCCTTAATTAGGGCGATCGCATTGTCCGCGCGATCGACCCAAGCATTCACTCCCAGGGCGGCGAATTTTTCCATCAACCGCTGGTTAATTTCCGATTCCGCACCGCTGGGTGAGTGCAGCATTACTAATTCTTCGATTGTTTGGAACAGGCGATCGAACTCTAACATTTTTTATTTTCGTTTTTAGGAGCGAATTTTGACATATTAAAGCACATTTACCCACTATTTCCCGGCGGTACACTTAGTTTTAATTCAGGCATTTTCCCACTTGAAAGAAACATCTTTCTGCTGAGCTTTTTGAGGAGTGTAGGAATGAAGCAATTGGAGGCAGCAAAGGGCGATTGAGTAACAAAAATCATGCGATCGCGTGGATGCGTTGGGCAATCCGTTGGGGTTTCACCTCACGCCCCGACAAACTGGTGACGCCAGCAGGAGGCGACCAACGGCAGCCGTTACTGGTAGCGGATACACTGCTGGCTAACAAGGGCTATGATCCAGATCAGCGTGTGATTGACCGCCTCAAGGCCGAGGGGAAGACCACCGTGATTTCACCTCGCCGCAATTGCAAGACCCTAGAAACTTACGATGCTCAATTGTACAAAGCCCGTCATTTGATTGAGAACTTTTTCCCCAAGCTCAAGCAGTATCAGGCAATCGCGACGCGCTGTCACCCTAGGGCGGTGAACTTTCCGGCGTGCGATTCTTCTGGCTGCTGCGGTCATTTGGTTGAATTGATGACACCCCCTAAATTAACTTGACAGTGCCGTAAACTAATATGCCTGACCTCTTGAGCACCTTCTTTTCTAATAATTTCATTCCTCACGGGCATTGTTACCTCTGGAAACCGGGGTTAGTCTGGCTGCACTTAATGTCAGATGCCTTGACTACCCTCGCTTATTTCTCGGTGGCGGTTGCCATTGTTTATTTTACGAATGAGCGTAAGGATCTGCCTGCCCACACGGTGATACTGCTGGTGGGTTTCTTTTTTATCTTTGCCTTATGTGGCACGACCCACCTGATGGAAATAGTGACACTTTGGCACCCCATTTATTGGGTTTCAGGACTGATCAAAGCTGTCACTGGTGCTTGGTCTTTGTATACCTTCACCTTTTTACTTATTCCCTTAATTCCAGTGGCACTCGATACGCCGAGTCCAGCTCAACTTGCCCTTACAAACCAGGAACTAGAAGAGAGTCGCCGCCGTATCCAGGCGATTAATGTGGAGCTAGAGCAACGGGTGCAGGAACGCACTTCCCAACTCGAAGCGTCTAATCGCACCAAAGACGAATTATTGAGGCGTGAACAAATAATTCGGGCAGAGGCAGAGGCAGCTAACCGTGCCAAGGATGAGTTTCTCTCGATTCTTTCTCATGAACTCAGAACCCCTCTCAACGCGATCTTAGGGTGGTCAACGATGTTAAGGCAGAAAAATCTGAGTGAGGATAAGGTGGCGCGGGCTTTGGAGACGATCGAGCGAAACGCGAAGTCTCAAGCCCAGCTCATCGAAGACATCCTCGATGTTTCTCGCATCATCACAGGTAAACTGCGCCTCCGAGTCCGTCCTGTCAACCTCGTGCCGGTGATTGAATCGGCTATTGAGTCTGTACAATTGGCGGCTGAGGCAAAGTCAATTCGCCTGCAAAGCGTACTCGATTCTGAAGCTGGTCCGCTCTTGGGTGATGCCGATAGGTTGCAGCAAGTTGTGTGGAATCTACTTTCTAACGCCGTCAAATTTACTCCTAAAGACGGGCGAGTCCAGATTCTTTTGCAGCGAGTTAATTCCCATGTTGAAATTACTGTCAGCGACACTGGAGCAGGCATCAGCTCCGACTTTCTACCGTTGGTCTTCGATCGCTTCAGCCAGCACGACAGCACGACTACTCGGAGTTATGGGGGGTTAGGTTTAGGGTTAGCCATTGTGCGTCAATTAGTTGAATTACACGGCGGGACTGTAACGGTAGTAAGTCCAGGGATAGGACAGGGGACGACCTTTACAGTCAAACTGCCTGTGATGATTATCCATCTACCACCCACCGCTCCAGAGCCATTAAACTCGCTCGTCGAAGCGAATGGGAGGTTTCAGACCTCGCCGACCCTTGAAGGCTTACAAATCTTAGTGGTAGAGGACGAGGCTGACGCGCTAGAGTTGCTGAGCACAATTCTCGGAAAGTATGGTGCTGAGGTCATGGCCGTGGCTTCGGTCAAGGAGGCCTTGACCATTATCGAAACCGCAACCGATCGCAAGCCCGATGTTTTAGTGAGCGATATTGGGATGCCGGATGAGGATGGCTACTCCCTGATCCGCAAGTTGCGTCAGCTTGAAGCGCAGCGGGGCGGTAGGCTACCCGCGATCGCCCTGACGGCTTATGCCCGGAATGACGATCGTCAGCAGGCACTATTAGCAGGTTTTCAGATGCATTTGACCAAACCCGTAGATGCTGCTGAGTTAGTGGCGGTGGTGGCCAGCCTCACCGGACGTACAAGCAGGTGCTAAAACCCAGGTGTTCAAGAACAAATGTTGCGTTTGAGAATAATGGGCTTCTTGTCTGCTAGGGGACAAGGCAAATCAAGCTTGTGGGTGTTGTCTCTAGCACAAACCTCTGTTAACTTGATTCAGGTAGCAGGTCTAGTGTATTTAGGATAGGAAGCACTGTGAGTAGTTGTCGAGTAGAGCCTGCATGAGTGCTATATTCTCTAATATCAATTCCGGTTGCACCGGAATGATATATTCAAAGAGCATCAAGAGTGCTACGAGGACAAGTCAGGCCTAAACGCCTCAAGTTAGAGCCTCATCAAACCTCCTCGCCCGTTGTCTAAACTTTATCGTCAAGCGTCAGACCCAATTGAACGGACACGCTACCAAATAATTTGGCTCTTAGCAACTCGACGAGTTACCGAAGATGTCGCGGATGTCGCGGGTTACTGCCGTAACTCTATATATCGCGAACGTTCGCCGCTACAATCAATTAGGTGCTAATGGGTTGAAAGACAAACGTCATCAACATCCGGGTACTCAACCTTTACTCTCTGTGGTGGAACAAGCACAAATGAAGCAAACTTTACGAACTCCCACTGCTGATGCAGGATTATGAAACAGTCGTAAAGTTGCTGAGTGGATGAGTAATTTACGCTTAGCGTCCAGGAGCGCGTACAAAGGGGTTGGGACTATCTACGTTCGTTGGAGTTTCGCTTACGGATACCCAGATCGAAACACGACCTTGCTGACCTTGAAGTCCAAGAAGCTTGGAAAAAAAACTGCGAGGGCAAGCTAAACGAATTCAACATTAGCATCCATTGGCAGCAGTAAAAGTGTGGGGAATGGATGAGCATCGTCTGGGATTAAAGCCAATAATTCGGCGAGTCTGGGTAGGGTATGGGGAGCGACCCATAGCCAAGGTAAATTGGCGCTATCAATGGCTATGGTTATATGGTTTTGTATACCCGTCAACGGGAGAAACCTACTTTTGGATTCTGCCAAAAGTTAACATCAAGCTTTTCAACTTAGTTTTAGAAGATTTTGCTAGAGAATTGGGAGTTGGTAAAAATAAATCTGGGGGGGTGACAACCCGCCCCAAACCCATAGTTAGTAAGGATTGAGCCAACTTGTGGTAAAAAAAGATAGGCAG